>NZ_JAYRVJ010000330.1:0-1548 GCF_041918635.1 Promineifilum sp. (SeqCode) | reverse complement strand
GGGCTTGATGCCCGTTTCCCGTACAACAACTTTCAGGTTGTAGCTCGGCTTCGTGTCTCTTATCATCGTCGCTCAGTCCGCCTCCGCAAAATCACATTATCGTTGGCCGATCGGTTGTGTTTGCATATAAATAGATTATCAGGAGAATATCACAGTCCCCATCACTTATCAAGATTTTGCCAATATTATATTGACAAATAAACAGCAGCCCGCTATGATTTGTCCAATTAACCTAGACAGCCGTGAGTTGTCCCCGAATGCAACGCCGGGGCGGGCTGTCGGCACGAGCGACGAGTGCGCGAGCATACAGGAGAAAGGCATCATGGGGGTTCAAATCGACACTTGGGAGCACGGCCTCCTGGTCCAAGCTTATGCGCCGCTGGAGAATCGGCTGCGGCACGACGTTGAACTGCTATTCAACCGGACGCAGTACCAACGCGCTTACCGTCATTGTGAGGAGATCACGCGCGAGCACAGCCGCACCTTCTACATCGCGTCGAGCCTGATGCCGCGCGCCGAGCGGCGCGCCATTCGCGCGCTCTACGCCTTCTGCCGTGTGAGCGACGATTTGGTCGATCGCAGTGACGGTGATGGGGCGATCAAGCTCCAGGAGTGGCGGCAGCGCCTCCAGAGCGCCCGCCCGCCGGGGGATGATCTCGTCGTGCTGGCCTGGGCCGACACGCGGGCCCGCTACCATATCCCTTATCAGTATGCCGATCAGCTGTTGGACGGCGTCGCCAGCGATCTGACCCAAACGCGACGCGCGACCTTCGACGAGTTGGCCCACTACTGCTACGCCGTCGCCTCGACGGTGGGGCTGATGATCATGCACGTCGTCGGCTACACCGGCCTGGAGGCGATCCCCTATGCGGTCAAGCTGGGTGTGGCCCTGCAACTGACCAACATCCTGCGCGACGTGGGCGAAGACTGGCGCAACGGCCGCGTCTACCTGCCGCAAGATGAGCTGGCCGCCTACGGCCTGACGGAAGCCGACATCGCCGCCGGCGTCGTGGAGGATCGCTGGCGCGCCTTCATGCGCTTCCAGATCGACCGCGCGCGCCGGCTCTACGCCGAGGCGCTGCCCGGCATCGCCATGCTGGGTCAGAGCGGGCGCTTCGCCGTCGGCGCGGCGGCGGAGTTGTACCAGGCCATCCTCGACGACATCGAGGCCCACGATTACAACGTTTTCACGTATCGTGCACACACCAGCGACCGCCGCAAGCTGGCCCTGTTGCCGGGTATTTGGTGGCGGAACAGGAATTAATCACTAAGAACTAAGAATTAGGAATGGGAAAACAGGCGTACCACACGGCCTAAGGAATTCATAATTCCTAATTCTCAATTCTCTTCTGGGGGACTATGAGCGAAAAAGTCATCATCATCGGCAGCGGGTTTGGCGGACTGGGCGCAGCGGCCCGTCTGGCCGCGCGGGGCTATCAGGTCGAGATCTTCGAGAAACAGGACAAGCCCGGCGGCCGGGCTTACGTGTTCGAGCGGGACGGGTTCAAGTTTGACGGTGGGCCGACGGTCATCACCGCGCCCTTCATG
>NZ_JAYRVJ010000329.1:0-4818 GCF_041918635.1 Promineifilum sp. (SeqCode) | reverse complement strand
TTCCTCGGGCGTGTAATCCGTCTCCAGAGGGATGGTCGTCGCCGCGGCTGCGCTCATCACCAGATGCGTCTCCACCTCCGGCAGCGCCTGCAACACCTCCAGCAGCCGGATACCATAGATGACGCCGCTCGCCCCCGACAGACCCACAATGATCCGTTTCATACTCGTTTCCTTCGAAGAAATCAAACACGGATTGGGACGGATCATACGGATTTTACGGATTGCACCTTAATCCGTACAATCCATGTCCCATCCGTGTTTCATTCCTCAATCGCCACAACCGCCGTTACAGGTATAATGTGGGCCAGATTCTAGGTCATTGGGGGGCAGAAGCCCAAATTGGATAGGCCGTTATGGCAAAAGCGAAATTCATCGGTGACTTGAAGGCGGGCATGGAGTTGGCCGGGGAGCCGTTTCTGCTCCACGATGTCGTCCGCCGCCAGTCGAAAGACGGCCGGCCGTTCCTGCTGACGACGTTGCGCGACCGGACGGGCCAGATCAGCGGCGTTTTCTGGGACGTGCCGCTGGCCGTAGACGTCTGGGCGCGGCCGGGGCTGGGCGTGCTGGTCAGCGGGCGCGTCACTACCTACAAGGACGCCATCCAGGTCAACATCAGCGATCTCAACCGCGCCAACGGTATCGACCTGACCGACTTCCTGCCGGCCAGCCGCCGCTCGCGCGCCGAAATGCTGGCCGAACTGCGCGACCACGTGGCCGCGCTGGCCGAGCCGTGGCAGTCACTCGTCGCCTATATCCTACTCGAAGGGGAGTTGGCCGAGCGCTTCGCCGCCGCGCCGGCCGCCCGCAGCATGCACCACGCTTACGTCGGCGGCCTCCTGGAGCACACGGTCAGCATGGCCGCGCTGGCCCGCCACCTGGCGCGTCATTATGATTATGTCAACATGGATTTGCTGCTCAGCGGGGCGCTGTTGCACGACGTCGGCAAGGCGCTGGAGTATTCGCTCGGCGAGGGCTTTGCCCCTTCCGACGACGGCCGTCTCGTCGGTCACATTGTGCGCGGCGTGGTGCTGATCGAGCACGCGGCGGCCGGGTTGGACTTCCCGGAAGATGCGCTACAGCAACTCGTCCACCTCATCGTCTCCCACCACGGCACGCAGGAGTGGGGTTCGCCCGTTGCGCCCAAGACGCTGGAGGCGGTGCTACTACACCAGATCGACCTGCTCGACAGCCGCATCGGCGGCTTCCTGGATCACGTGGGTAACGACGGCGGCGCGGGCGCGTGGACGACCAAGCGCAGCGACATGTTCGGCGTCGAACTGCGCCGGCCGCCCGGCTTTGACCGCTACGCCCGGCCTAATAATCAAGAATAGGACACTGATGAACGCTGATCGGCGCTGTTTGACAGTCTTGCTGAGAAATCTGCGTAATCTGCGAAATCTGCGGATTCTTCCCTGTTACCCTGTCGTTTCATAGACGGCATACAACAGCGCCCCATCCGCGCCAATGACCTCCTGGTACGCCCCACCGGGATAGCGCTGCCGCACGAATTCCAGCTCGCTCAGCCGCTCCGGCAGGAAGATGAACAGCGTCGGCCCGCGCAACGGGAAGTCGGCCGGCCCCGTGAGCGGCTCGATCACGTCCAGTCCCACCTTGTCCGGAGCCAGGAACGGGATGGTCGACAGGCTGAAGTAGCCCATGCGCGGGAAGCCGAAGAAGTAGACCTCTTGCCCGGCCGGCTCCTTGTCGCGCAGGTAGTAGGCGATCTCCGTCGCCACCTCGGTGTTGATACCGCCGAGGACGTAGGTGTCGTAGACCCGGTTGAAGTAGTAGTTGAGATCAACGGCGGCGATGAGCGCCATCACGGCGAAGGCGACGATAATCGCCGCCGTGCGGGCGCGCGGGTATTGCGCCTGCAGCCAGGCGACCGCCTGCCCCAGCGGCAGGGCCACGAACAGGGCGACCAGCGGCATCGCCAGGACGTAGCGCTGGGAGGCGGGCGAATCCTGGCTGATGGCGTTCGAGGCGATGACCGCCAGCAGGGGTAAGAAAAGCAGCAGATAGCGCAGGTCGAAGTTGAGCAGCGCCCACAGGATGCCCAGCAGAAAGAGAAGCCCCGCTCCAGTCAGCAGCAGCGCCGAGCCGGGGTTGTAGAGCAGCTTCAACGGCTCATGGGTAAAGCCCAACGCGCCTTTGATGGCCTGGTCGAGAATGATCTCGCCTGTTGTCTTCTCCCCCGACGCCAACGCCCCCTCCAGCCACGGCCCGAAGATGGTGACGCGGTTCATGGGGGCTTGGAACTCGTCGGGATGGGCGACAAAGTAGAGGCCCAGCGGCAGAAAGACGATCAGGGCGATGAACCCGGCCAGCGCCAGGCCGGCGAACCGCTCGCGGAACAGCGCCCGCTGCCGCCAGAAGGCCGCCGCCGCCCAGATGAGAAACAGGATGGGCAGCGGCCGGATACTGACGTAGAAGTACTGCCCCAACCCCAACGCCAGGCCGCAGACGATGAAGCCGATGCGCCGGCCGCTCCGCCAGCCATACCAGAGTCCCAGGATGGCCGCCGTGCCGAACAGCCCATCCCAGACGTTGTTGAGGGCGATGCGGCTCATATGGATGTGGTAGTGAGATACGGCCAGATAGAGCGCCGCCAGCACAGCCGTTGTCCGGTCGAACATGGCCCGCCCCAGCGCGTAGAGGGCGACCACGGTCAGCGCGCCGGCCACGGCTGAGGTCAGGCGCACCGCCTCTACTGTCTGGCCGAAGAGGGCGATGGCCGCGCTCTGCACCGCGAAGTAGAGCGCCGGGAAGGAAAACCAGCCCAGGCTCAACAGGTTGTTGGCCTTGCCGGTCAACAACTCGACGGCGAAGAGGCCGGCCGACCCCTCGTCGCCCGAATACGTATTGGGGAAGCGGGCCGTGGCCGTCGCCCGCAGGGCCAGCGCCAGAACGAACAGGCCAAGCATCAGCAGCACGTCCCAGCGGTCGATGGTCGGCCAGCGGGACGCGCCGGCCTCGTGGGTGGCGGGGTGCGAGACGCTGCCGGCCACTGCCAGCCCGATCGCCAGCAGCCAGGCCAGCACGGCCACCGTCGCCTGCCGCGCCAGCAGCCCGTCGCCGGCCGCCAGCCGCGTCAGCCAGGCGAAGCACAGCGCCAGCGCCAGCAGGACGATCTGCGCCGGCGTGACGCGCAAGAACGCCGCCAGCCAGTTTAGCGGCCGGCCCAACCAGCCGGGCAGCGCGCCGCGCACGAACGTCTGCGCGCCGATGAGCAGCATCAGCCCGCCGAACAGGGAGAGCAGGAAAGCCGGCAGCCGCTGCCCCTCTGGCAAGCCCCGGCTGCCGAGTTGGGAGAGCAGGAGGAGAAGCGCGCCGCCGCCCGCTAGAACCCAGGGAAGCGCAGGGGAGCGGGGGAGCGAGGGGGCAGGGGAGGTGGAAGGCAGGGGAGTGGGAGGGCTGGGGAACGGGGGAGGGGCTGGCTCAACGGCGACGGCTTCAGGCGATGTGGTATGTACGCCGCTCGTCGTCGCTGCCACCGGCCACCTGCTATCTGCCACCTCTTCCGCTTCTTCCTCCCACCACGGCGCACCCAGACTGGCGGCAGGCGGCATGGTTGTCAGATTGGCTGGCGCGGCCTCCACGGCTCGTTCGGTTGGCTGGGGAGCCGGAATTGCTCCGGCCGGCGGTTCGGCGACGGCCGGCGGCCATTCGTCGCCCAGCCGCCGCCGCAGCCAGACGAATACAGCCGCCGTCCCCGCGATAATGCCTAAGAGTAAAAGCGTTTCCACGAGATAGCCCCTTGTCCCGGCTGCGACTTCTGCCGGTTACACCATAGCGCTGCCCCTGTATTATCGCCAATTGGCGGCGGCCGGCAATGGCATGCCCGCCCGGAACCGGCTAAGATCGCGCCATGCACCATAAACTCCCCACTGCCCCCGATCTCTCCGGCCGCGTGGCCATCGTCACCGGCGCGGGCCAGCCGGCCGGCGCGGCCGTGGCCCGCGCGCTGGCCGCCGCCGGCGCGCGCGTGGCTGTCAATGACCTGAACCCCGACCGCATCGCCCGGCTGGCCGCCGAGTTGCGCGCCGCCGGGGGCCAGGCGCTGGACGTGACCGCCGACGTCGCCAACAAATTTCAGTGCGTCAACCTGATCGAAACCACCCGCGCCGAGTGGGAGCGCGTGGACATCCTCGTCAACGCCACCCGCGTCCGGCCCAACGCCAGCGTCCTCAAGATGGATGAGTGGGAGTGGATGCGCTGCGCCGACGTAAACCTGAAGAGCGTCTTCTTCATGAGCCAGCTCGTCGGCCGCGTCATCGACGATCAGAACCAGGCCGGGATGAGTGAACGGGGCGGCCTCATCGTCAACCTGGCCTGGCCCGAACCAGAGGAGACCGGCGCGTCCGCCTTCGCCGCCGCCCAGGCCGGCGTGCTGGCCTTCAGCCGCGCCTGCGCCCGCGAGTACGAGCCGCTGGGCATCCGCGTCCACACTCTGCTCGTCGAGCCAGACGACCTGACCGCTATTGCCGAGGCAGTTCTCCGCTTGTGCCAGGGGCCAGGGAAGAGCGCTCTTCCCTAGCCCCTAGCCCCTAACCCCTATCCCCCATCTGCGCCACCAGCCAGTCGAGGATGATCTGCAACGTCTCCGGGTCGAGGACGCGATCGGCGGCGTTGTAGGAGTTGCCATCGGCCGCGGTCAGCTCGTCGGCCGGCTTCGGCTCATGCTTCAGGACGTGATTGGCGTTGGCCGGATAGCTGAAGGTGACGTTGTCGCCGGCCGCCGCTTCCAGCACCGCGCCGTCCGCCTGCCAGTCGATCTGGATGTCCTTCTGGCCGATGATGACCAGCACCGGCTCCTCA
>NZ_JAYRVJ010000328.1:0-12389 GCF_041918635.1 Promineifilum sp. (SeqCode) | reverse complement strand
TCTATCCCTGATACGGATAGGACTATCCACCAAACGAGCAACACTCAAAAAAGGGACGGGGCGCTAGGCGAGAAACTTTTGCATTTTTTCGAGCAGGAGGGCAATTGTCGCCGGCGCGCAAAAATCGTCAGCCGCGGCGTCCACGTGAATGACGGGCGCGTCCGTCGTCGCGCCCACCCACTCCGCGACCAATGTCTCCATGTGCGCCAGGTCATCCAGCCGGGCGATCTCCAGAGGGCGGCCGCGCCGGGCATAGCGGGCCTCGATGACCGGCAGCGGCGCGGTCAGGTAGAGGATGAGATCGGGTGGGCCGAGCAGGGCGCGCAGGGCGCGGTATAGGCGCTCGCAGAGGGCAAATTCAGCGTCGGTCAGGTAGCCGCGGCGGTGGAAGAGGCGCGTAAAGCCGTGGAAGTCCAGGTCAAGGCCGCCGTCGATCAGCCCCACGGCTGGGCCGGCGCGCATGGCCCGCTCCTGCTCGGCGCGCAGCAGCAGGTAATCCACCTGGTTGGCGAGGGCGTAGCGGGTGGGGTCGGCGGCCATGAGCGCCTGAAACGGCCGCTCGACATGCTGCTCCAGCCCGCTGGCAAACGGCGCGGCCCGGCACAACGCCGCGGCCAGCGTCGTCTTGCCCACGCCCGAATTGCCCGCGATGACAACGATCTTGCTCATAAGAAGAATCCACAGATTACACAGATTAAGAGGCTCACGCAAAGAACGCGAAGAGCGCCAAGAACGCCAAGGATTGCTTCAACTTTGCGCTCTTGGCGATCTTAGCGCGCTTTGCGTGAGTCTCTTTCTTCAATCTGCGTAATCTGCGGATGATATTCTTAGAGCGCCGCCGGGGCGGCCTCGACGAAGGTGAACGCCCCATAGCCCACCACCCGGTCGCGCGGGCCGCCGGTGTCGCCGGAGCTGCGCAGGTCGATGGTCGCGGCGGTCATGGCGTGGCGGCGCGCCTCCAGCAGCAGGCCGGCGATGGCCTCCCGACCGCAGGCGGCGTCCTCGCGCAGCGCGTCCGGTTCCAGAGCGACGATGGCCGCGGCAGTCGCCTCGTCCAGCGCCCGCGCCGTCCGGTAGTTGAAGTAGTGGCTCAGGTCAGAACTGATGATGATGCGCGTCTCCGGCCCGCCCCACAGCCGCTCCAGCACCTCGGCCACCTCGGCCGGCGTGGCCTCGCCCACCAGCAAGGGCACGATACTGAAGTCGGGGCAGAGCGTGTGCAGAAACGGCAGTTGCACCTCCAGACAGTGCTCCGGCCGGTGAGCGGCGTCGGACACCGTCACCTGGGGCAGCGCCAGCGCCGCGGCGCGCCCCTCCTCGTCCACCGGCGCGCGGCCGAGCGGCGTGTCGAAGGCCGCCGCGCCGCTCACGGCCAGCCCGCGCACCGGCACAAAGTGGGCCGGGCCGATCAGGATGAAGCGCCGGATGGGCACGTCGCTGCACGCCAGGTGCAAGTAGGCCGAAGCGGCGATGGGGCCAGAGTAGGGGTAGCCGGCGTGGGGGGCAATGACGGCCTTTACCAGCGGCAGATCAAGGCACTCCTCCGGGGCCTGAGCCTCGTTCAGGTATTGCTGCACCTGTGCCTCCAGCTGATCGGGGTCGGCCGGATAGAACTTGCCGGCCACGGCCGGGCGGCGTATTTCGCTCGACATGATGACCTCCTCGGCGCTCCCACGGTCGAACAAGATCGGCCGCGCTGGGATCGTCTACTATAGTATAATACAAATGTACACGCCTTGCGTCGGAAATAGCTGGCAGGGGTGCAGGGGTGCAAGGGGGCGGGGGAGCGGGGGAGAACTTTATATCTCCCCTGCTCACCCGCATCCCCGCCCCCCTGCGCTTCTCCCACCGACAAGCGGAGGTAACTATCATGGAACCAATTACCGGCACACCTACCATCCACTGGCATCGCCTGGCCGACGGCCGGGTGCAGTGTGACGTCTGTCCGCGCGCCTGCAAGCTGAAGGACGGCCAGCGCGGCCTGTGCTTTGTGCGCGGCGCGGCGGGCGGCGAAGTACTGCTGACCACCTACGGCCGCTCCAGCGGTTTCTGCGTCGATCCTATCGAGAAGAAGCCGCTCAACCACTTCCTGCCGGGTACGTCCGTGCTCTCCTTCGGCACGGCCGGCTGCAATCTGGCCTGTAAATTCTGCCAGAACTGGGACATCAGCAAGTCGCGCGAGTGGGACACGCTGGCCGACCAGGCCGCGCCGGAGACCATCGCCCGCGCCGCGCAGCGCCTCGGCTGCCACAGCGTCGCCTTTACCTACAACGACCCGGTCATCTTCATGGAGTACGCCATGGACGTGGCCGACGCCTGCCGCGCGCTGGGTATCAAGTCGGTGGCCGTCACCGCCGGCTACATGACCGATCAATCCCGCCCCGACTTCTACGCCCACATGGACGCCGCCAACGTCGATCTGAAGGGATTCACCGAGGCGTTCTACCACGACGTCTGCGCCGCCGAACTAGCGCCCGTGCTGGACACGCTACGCTATCTGAAGCACGAGACGGACGTCTGGTTCGAGATCACCACCCTGCTCATCCCCGGCCTGAACGACAGCGACGAAGAACTGGACGCCATGACCCGCTGGGTGGTGGCTGAGCTGGGGCCGGACGTGCCCATGCACTTCACCGCCTTCCACCCCGACTACAAGATGCTCGACCGGCCGCCGACGCCCCCGGCGACGCTAACGCGGGCGCGGCGCATTGCCGTGGCCAACGGCGTGCGCTATGCCTACACCGGCAACGTCCACGACGAGCCAGGCGGCAGCACGACCTGCCACCAGTGCGGCGAGCGGCTGATCGGCCGCGACTGGTACAACCTGACCGCCTGGAATCTGACCGGCGACGGCCGCTGCCGGCGCTGCGGGACGCCCTGCGCCGGCGTGTTCGCGGGGCCGCCGGGCCATTGGGGCGCGCGGCGGCGGCCGGTGCGGCTGGCGGAGGCGGCGTATCGCTGACGGCGCGCCCCGCGCCGGGCGCGGCCCATCGCCGCGAGGCCACGCCTGGCGGCGCAACCTGCGCGCGGCCTGGCGCGACACGCTGTTGCTGCTGCGCCAGTTCGCCGGGCCGCTGCTGCTGTTCGCCCTGACGGTCATCGGCGGCGGGCTGCTCTACTTTGCCCTGGCCCGGCGCGCCGGCCAGCCGCTCGACAGCGTGGCCGAGTCGATCTACAGTGCGCTGGGCCTGACCTTCCTCCAACCCACCGAGGAGTTCCCCGACGTCTGGTATCTGCAACTGTTCTACTTCCTCATGCCCGTGGTTGGCATCGGCGTCCTGGCTGCCGGTCTGGCCGACTTCGGCACGCTGTTCTTCAATCGCCGCCACCGGCGCAAGGAGTGGGAGATGGCCGTCGCTTCGACCTTCAACCGTCACGTCGTCCTCATCGGTCTGGGCCACCTGGGCTTTCGCGTCATGCAAACCCTGGTGGACATGGGCCACGAGGTCGTCGTCATCGAGCAAACTCCCAAGGTCAACCTGGTTGACCGCGCCCGCCGCCTGAACGTGCCGGTCATCGAGGACGACGGCCAGCGGGTGGAGGCGCTGGACGGCGCGGGCGTCGCCCGGGCGCGGGCCATCCTCATCTGCACTCAGAACGACGTGCTCAACCTGAAGATCGCCTTTCGCGCGCGCCGGCTGAATCCCGACATCGAGGTCGTCATCCGCATCTTCGACGACCAGTTCGCCGAAGAGGTGACGCAGCAGTTCGGCTACCGCGCCTTCAGCGCCACAGGCATGGCCGCGCCCATGTTCGCCGCCGCGGCCTCCGGCGTGGACATCGCCCGGCCGATCACTGTCGAGGGGCAGCCGTTCAGCCTGGCGAGTCTGGAGATCGGCCGCGCCTCTCAACTGGCTGGCCTCGCCGTGGGCGACATCGAGCGGGATTACAACGTGAGCGTCGTGCTGCTGCGGCGCGACGGTGCGTCCGAGCACCACCCGGCGGCCGATTGCGTCGTCGCGACGAGGGATACGTTGGCCGTTCTGGGCGGGCCGGAGCAGATTGGAAGGATTGCGGGGGCGAATCGGTGAGGAGCGACGCGCATGAGGAAGAGCTCACGCAAAGAGCGCTAAGAAGCAAAAGACGCGAAGAAAAGCCATTCTTGCTTTGCGTTCTTTGCTTCTTAGCGCTCTTTGCGTGAGGTGGTTCCCCTGGATAGCATACTTCACTGTGGAAGAGAGCAACCCCGTCGTGCTCCTGTGTGGCGACGTCTGGCACATCGTCGAAAGCAGCCGCGCCTCCCGCCGCGCGCTGTGTGGGGCCGAGTTGCGCGACCGTCGCGCCCACAGCCGCCTGCACACCGTCGGCCGCGAGCACATCTGCCCCGTCTGTCTCCGGCTAAACGACGAGCAGCAATCTCCCGACGCTCGTTACCCGCCCTTGACCTAATCGCGTATCATTCACCAAAGCACTCGTCTTGACTCAACCCATGGAAGCTGTTCTCCGCTCCCTCATCCGCGGCTTCGTCCGCCTGTTATTTCGTATCGGCCTCAAGCTGGAGATCGAGGGGCGCGAACACCTGCCGCCCGATGGCCCGCTGATCATCATCGGCAACCACTTCAGCCTGTTCGAGGCCCCGCTGCTGATGGTCTTCCTGCCCTACGGCGACCGCCTGACCTGGCTGGCGGCGACGGAGTTGCAGGAGTCGCGCGTCCTCAAGGCGTTCATCCGCCTGTTCGACATCATCCCCATCTGGCGCGGCCAGCCCGACCGGACAGCGTTGCGCCGCGCCTTCGACTGGCTGGCGGCCGGCAATATGATCGGCATCATGCCCGAAGGCGGCGTCGATGACTCATTGCGCTTCCTGACCCTGGCCGGCGAGCTGACCACCGATCAGAATGGGCCGCGTTCGCGGTTGAGCGCCCAACTCATCACGCCTCGGCCCGGCGCCGCCTATCTGGCCGTGCGCAGCGGCGCACCCATCCTGCCGACCGTCTTCCTCGGCACCGAGCGCATCCTCGACAACCTGCGCCGCCTGCGCCGGACGCCGGTGCGCATGATCATCGGCCCGCCATTTGGGCCGCTGGTCATAGACCCCGCGCTTTCGAAAGCCGAGCGGCGCGACCGGCTGGACGAGATGGGCCACGAGTTGATGCGCCACATGGCCGCCCTCCTGCCGCCGGAGAACCGCGGGCCTTACGTTTAGTTGACAGCCCCGCCGCGGTGTGCTAGAGTGCCTCAATGGAATGGTTGTAGATTCAACATACAATCATCAAGCTGGGGGAGAATGACCAACAAAGTGCATCTCTACGATCTGGTCAAAGAGTCATTCTTGCTACTTGACTTCGGTGATCGCTACTTCTTCGAGCAGTACGGCCTCACCGTTTCCCGCTACTACGCCCTGCGCCACATTGCCAGCACGCCCGGTATGTCGCCTACCCGACTCAGTCAGTGCATGTTCTGTGACAAGAGCAATATCACGCGCTTGCTGCAGGGGCTGGAGCACGACGGCTATGTGGAGCGCCAGTCGCACGCGCGGGACCGGCGGGTGCAGTGCCTCTACCTGACGCCTGCCGGCGCCAGCCTGGAAGCGTGTGTCACCGAGAAGCACAGGCATTACATTGAGGAACGCTTGGCGGCGCTCGAGGACGATGCCGTTGAACAAATGACCGACCTGCTTTGCGGCCTCAATTACACCCTGGCTGAAGCGCTGCATCGGTCGCAACCCGCGCTGCGCCTCTCTGAAGATTTGAATTAGAGTAAAAAAGCCGGGGATTGACCACGTCATTTGTAGTTATTCCTTCTAGTTTGATTTAGAATTTTGTATACTTGCTATGGTGATGGAAGTGAGGCACAAACGGAGGTAATCTGATTGAATCTCCATTGTGGCTCACATTCCGGCAACCTGTGTGTCCCGAAGCGTCTAAACGCTTCATAGATCGATTCTGTTAAATGAGGAGAATGATGAAAAACACCAAGTGGTATCTGTTGGTAGTAGTGCTGCTGTTCGGCGCCCTGATGTTGGCGGCGTGCGGCGGCGGCACGACTGAGACGACCGAAGAACCGGTCGCTACGGAAGCAGCGGCGGAGCCGACCGCCGAACCGGTGGTCGAAGAGCCGACCGCCGAACCGGTGGCCGAGGAGCCGACGGCCGAGCCGGTGGCTGAAGAGCCGACCGCCGAGCCGACCGCGGAGGCAGAGGCCCCAGCTGAAGTCGCCCTGGCCAGCGACACGACCAAGACCATGACCGAGCTGTTGGCCGGCGACCCGAACTTCAGCACCCTGGTTGAGGCCTTCGGCGCGTCAGAGCTGACCGAGCCGGCCGCCGACTCCCCCGGTACGCTGTTTGCCCCGACCAACGCCGCCTTCGAGGCGCTGGATCCGGCCATGCTCGAAGAGCTGATGGCTGACCCGACCGGCGATCTGGCCCGCATCCTCCAGTATCACATGGTCAGCGGCGCTATGATGGCCGCTGATGTGACCGCTGATGAAGATGCGATGCTCGACACGGCCGCCGGCGAACCGCTGGACCTGTCGGCGCTCAACCTGGTCGCCACCGACATCGAGACGGCCAATGGCGTCATCCACGTCATTGACGCCGTCCAGGTGCCGCCGACAATCCTCAACGCCGCTGTGGCTGAGGAAGTGATCGCCGCTGGTGGCTCGGTCATCCGCATCTGGGCTGACAACCTGCGCATGCCCGCCCTGCGCGAGGTCGAGACGGCCTTCGAGGATGAGTACGGCGTCGAACTGCTCCTGGAGCAGGTTGGCTTCGGCGACATCCGCCGCCTGATCTCCACCGCGGGCCCGGCCGGCGAAGGCCCGGACATCATCATCGGCGCCCACGACTGGCTCGGCGAATTGACCGCCGGCGGTTTGATCGCCCCGGTCGACCTGGGCGAGCGGGCCAGCGAATTCGCCCCCGCGGCCATCCAGGCCTTCACGTACGCCGGCGAGCTGTACGGCATGCCGGTCAACACCGAGAACGTCGCGCTATTCATTAACACCGATCTGGTGCCGGAGTGCCCGACGACCTGGACCGAAGTCCATGACATCTCGGCTGAACTGCACGCTGCCGATGCCGAGCAGTATGGCTTCGTCCGCATGGAAGGCGACCCGTATCACTTCTATCCGATCCAGACCGCGTTCGGCGGCTACATCTTCGGCCGCGACGAGGCCGGAAGCTATGACCCGACGGACGTCGGCGTAGGCGACCCCGGCTCCATCGCCGCCGCCCAGTGGTATGAGACCATGGTGACGGAAGGCCTGCAGCCCCCGGCCATGGACTGGGATACGATGCACCTGTGGTTCGAGTCCGGCCAGGCGGCCATGCTGGTCACCGGCCCGTGGGTCACTGACCGCATCGTTGAGTCCGGTGTGCCCTTCCAGATCTGCAACATCCCCGGCGAGACCGAGGAAGCTGGCCGTCCGTTCCTGGGCGCCCACGGGTTCATGATCAGCGCCTTCGCCAAGGATCCGCTCCTGGCGCAGATCTTCCTGACCGAGTTCGTGGCCACGCCCGAAGTGATGATGGCCATGTACGAAGGCAACCCGCGTCCGCCGGCCTTCCTGGAGACGCTGGAAGCCGTCGAGGATGAGTACATCACCGCCTTCGGCGCGGCCGGCGCCAACGCCGACCCGATGCCGGCCATCCCTGAAATGGCCTCCGTTTGGGACGCCTGGGGTAACGCCGTCGTCATTATCTCGCAGGGCGCGGACACGGCGGAAAACGCCTTCACCAACGCCCAGCAGCAAATCATTACCGCCATCAGCGGCGGCTAATGAGTGAGTAGCCAATCACGGCGGCCTCTCCCCGGAGAGGCCGCCGTGATTGCTTTACGGGGCTACCGGCCGGGTGGCGCGCCCTCGCCAATCGGCTGCCTCCAGCGATTGCGGCTCCTGCCACGGCAGAGTCGAGCAGGGTACATTATCAAGTCATGGGAGAAACCATGAGGGAGGAAATTCATGGCTGCCATTGAGGTTCAACCGGAGAAAGGCCAGTCTTCCCAACGTGAACGGCCGACAACCGTCACCGGAAGCCTGCTGCGAATACTGGGTCTGATCATCTTCGACGCGTTTGCCCTCTTCTTCATCTACCTACTCCTGTCCGATGGCTACTGGCCGCTGGCGGGAATCATCGGCTTCATCACCCTGGTGATGAATTACATCTTCCTCGCCCCAGGCGCCTATCCCATGCGCTGGATGTCACCGGGATTGGCGTTCATGTTGTTAATCTCGGTTTACCCCATTCTTTTCACCATCTACATCTCGTTCACCAACTTTGGCGCGAGCAACCTCTTGCCCAAAGTGCAGGCGATCGAGGTGCTGGAGCAGCGTACCTTTCTGCCGGAGACGGGCGCGACGCTACAGTACACTGTCTTCCGCAACGACGAGACGGGCGAGTATGGATTGTGGCTCATCGGCGCGGAAGATTCTTTTTTCGCCACGGTTGACGATGAATTGACGGCCGAGGCCATTGGCGCCGGGGCCCTGGATGCCGATGGCATACCGACCACCATCCCCGGCTGGACGCGCCTTTCGCGGGCCGAGACGGTGCGCAACATTACCGCCATCAGCGCCACTACCTTCGGCCTCGAAGAAACGGCCGTGTCGCTAACGGGCCGCCTGGGGGAGGCCGCCCAGCTCCAACAGCGCTTCGTCTGGGACGAAGAGCAGAACGCCATGATTGACATGCGCGACAACGTGACCTACTTTGCCGATGAGGCAACGGGCTTCTTCACCGCCGAAGACGGCACGCGCCTCACACCCGGCTATCAGGTCACCATCGGCCTGCAAAATTACCAGCGCTTTTTGACCGATCCGTCATTCCGCGGGCCGCTGCTGCGCATTTTCGCCTGGAACGTCACCTTCGCCCTGCTCAGTGTTCTCTTCTCGTTTGCCCTGGGGTTGATGATCGCCATCGTTTTCGGGCGGACCATGCCCGGCCAGCGGATCATCAAGTCGCTGCTCATCATCCCCTTCGCCGTGCCGCAGGTCATCACCCTGCTGGTCTGGCGCGGCATCCTGAACCCGCTAGAGGGCGTCGTGCCCAACATGCTGCAGAGCATCTTCAACCAGCCGGTCGGCTGGCCGCCGTTCTTCGCCGACCCCACCTGGGTTAAGGTGGCTCTGATCGTCATCAATGTCTGGCTGGCCTACCCGTACTTCATGCTCATCTCCAGCGGCGCGCTGCAAGCCATCCCGACGGATATGTATGAGGCGGCCGATATTGACGGGGCGAGCGCCTGGCAGGCGTTCCGCCACATGACGTTGCCGTTGCTCCTGGTGGCCGTCGGCCCGCTGTTGATCTCGTCCTTCACGGTCAACTTTAACAGCTTTAACGTCATTTACCTGTTCAACAGCGGCGGCCCGCCCATGGTCGGCACGGCCCTGCCCGCCGGGCACTCCGACATCCTGATCAGCTACGTCTATAATCTGGCCTTCGGACGCGGGTTGGCCCTGTACGGCTACGCCTCGGCCATCACGATCATGATCTTCTTCATGATGGTTATCGTGACGATATTCCAGCACCGCCGCATGGCATCCTGGGAGGAGACGACAAACTGATGACCGCTGCCACCACCACCAAGACCAGTTCCCTGAGCGCGCTGCGCCAGAGCCAGAAGGCGCGCTATCGCATCACGCTGGTATTCAAATACATCATCGCCGCCATCGTCCTGATCTATTCGCTCTTCCCGATTATCTGGACGATTTCGGCCTCCTTCAGCCCGACAGGCAGCATCTCCGGCCAGTCGCTCATCCCCAGCCCGCCGACACTGCGCAACTATGAGCGCATCCTCGCCCAGGACTTCTGGCTGTGGATGTGGAACTCGTTCAAGATCTCGTCCATCAGCGCCCTTTTGGCCGGCCTCATCACCCTGATGGCCGCCTACGCCTTCTCGCGCTTCCGCTGGGCCGGGCGCAGCCAACTGCTGCTGGTCATCCTGCTCATCCAGGTCTTCCCGGCCATCCTGGCCATGGTCGCCCTGTTCGCCATCCTGCAACAGATCGGCAACTACATCCCGTTCCTGGGCCTGAACACCCACGGCGGCTTGATCCTGATCTACATGGGCGGCACGCTGGGCGTCAACGTCTGGCTGATGAAGGGCTTCTTCGACTCCATCCCGCGCGACATTGACGAATCGGGCAAGGTCGATGGGGCGTCAGACTGGCAGATCTTCTGGCGATTGCTGTTCCCGCTGGTGCGGCCGATCATGGTCGTGTCGATGATCCTGACCTTCTTCGGCACCTACAGCGACTACCTGATGCCGCGCATCATGATCACCACGGCCAGCAAGTTCACGCTGATGCTGGGCTTGCAGACGTTCATCGGCGCGAACTACGCGCAGGAGTGGGGCGCGTTCGCCGCCGGCGCGGTCATGGGGGCTATCCCGATGGTCACCATCTACCTGCTCCTGCAAGACTACATCGTCGGCGGCCTGACGGCCGGGGCGGTGAAGGGCTAAAGTCGTTTTCGCGCCCGCCCCAAAGCGCGGGCCTACTTGAGAATAGGAAGGGGGTATACTGGCGTATGCCCCCTTTCTATATGTAGGGCGGTTTGGCAAACCGCCCTACCATGAAGGCAAACCCATGCGACGCAACACAACACGTCTACTACTAGTCCTCATCCTGCTGCTCACCCTCGCCGCCTGCCGCGAACAACCGGAGGCCGCGCCCACCGAAGCCGCCTCGCCCACAGCCGAGACGGCCGCGGCCACCGCCACCGACGAGCCTGAACCCACCGAGCCGCCGCCCACCGTTGCCCCAACGCCGGAACCGACCATCACGCCGACACCCGTCCCGGCCGCCTGCGACCCGGACGATCCGATCTACCTGGCGATCATCTGGCACCAGCACCAGCCGGTCTACTACCAGGACCCGGAGACGGGCGTCTTCACCAAGCCCTGGGTGCGCCTCCACGCCGCCAAGGACTACGTGGACATGGCCGCCATCCTGCGGGAGTATCCCAACATCAAGGCGACCTTCAACCTGACGCCCAGCCTGCTCAGCCAGCTGGACGCGCTGGCCGCCGGAGCGACCGACCTGTACTGGGAACACACTATCATCCCGGCCGAGGAGTTGACCGACGAGCAAAAGCAGTTCATCCTCGACCGCTTCTTCGACACCAACCGCACCATCGTCGCCCGCTTCCCGCGCTACCAGGAACTGCTGGACAAGCGCGACGGCAGCGATAACGCGCTGGGCGACTTCACCGCCGATGACTTCCGCGACTTGCAACTGCTCTTCAATCTGGCCTGGACTGATCCCGATTGGCTGGCCGAGGAGCCGCTGGCGGCGCTGGTCGAAAAGGGCGAGGGGTTCAGCGAAGAGGACAAGCAGATCGTCCTCGATGAGCACCTGCGCCTCATCAACGAGGTCGTCCCCATCCACCGCGAGTTGCAGGACAGCGGCCAGATCGAAGTGACGATGACGCCCTTCGCCCACCCCATCCTGCCGCTGCTGGTGGATACCGATCTGGCCCTGAAGGCGCTGCCCGACCTGACGCTGCCCAGCCAGCCGTTCCGCTTCGGCCAGGACGCCGTGGCCCAGGTGGAGCGCGGCGTGGCCTCCTATCAGGAGCGCTTCGGCCAGGCCCCGCGCGGCATGTGGCCCTCCGAGGGTTCCGTGGCCGAAGAGATGCTCAGCATGGTCGCCGCCAACGGCCTGCGATGGATGGCCAGCAGCGAGGGCGTGCTGGCCCGCAGCAAAGGCATGGGCAGCTTCACGCGCAACAGCGCCGAGGTCGTCGTCGAAGCCGACACCCTCTATCGCCCCTACAACGTTCAGGGGCGCAACGGGGGGCCGGTTGCCATCCTCTTCCGCGACCTGATCATCTCCGACAAGGTGGGCTTCACCTACTCCGGTCTGCCGGGCCAGGCCGCCGCCGATGACTTCATCCAGCGCATCCACAACATCTGCGGCCAACTCCAGTCCGGCGGCGCGGAGGGCGAAAGCGGCGAAGGCCCCCATCTGGTCTCCGTCATCCTCGACGGCGAGAACGCCTGGGAGCATTATGAGAACGATGGCAAAGCGTTCCTGCACGCGCTCTATGAGCGGCTGAGCGAGGAGCCGTCCATCGTCACCGTCACGCCAACCGAGTTCCTGGACATGGCCCCCGAACCGCAGCGCCTCGGCCGGTTGTGGGCCGGGTCGTGGATCAACAGCGACTTCAGCACGTGGATCGGCGAGGAAGAGGAGAACCGCGCCTGGGACTTGTTGCGCGAGACGCGGGTCTACCTCCAGACGTACATCACCGGAAACAACCGGGATAACGCGACGCCGGAGGAAATAGAGGCGGCCTTCACCCAGATGTACATCGCCGAAGGCTCCGACTGGTTCTGGTGGTACGGCTCCGATCAGGACTCCACCGACGACGCCTCGTTCGACGCCCAGTTCCGCAACACGCTCAAGCGGGTCTACACCGAACTGGAAGCGGAGCCGCCGCTCAT
>NZ_JAYRVJ010000327.1:0-1701 GCF_041918635.1 Promineifilum sp. (SeqCode) | reverse complement strand
CATGGAGTCCTATGGGCTGGCGAACGTCATCCAGGTGACGGCCGCCGTACGCGACAAGCTGGCCGGCCGCTACACCTTCGAGGAGCGCGGGCCATTTCCGGTGAAGGGCAAGGGGGAGATGACGACCTACTTGTTGCGACCAGCAGCGCAGACTTGATGTGTCCTCCTAGAGGAGCGATGAAGGGAAAAGAGGCGAGGAACACAGAGAGACACCGAGATCACACAGAGTTCCACAGAGGAAGAAAACGCTTTCTCTGCGGAACTCCGTGTCCGCCCTCAGTGTCCCTCCGTGTTCCTCTTCATTCCTTGCCCGATGAATCAACCGGTTGATACAGGAGTAGCGCCTTGCACAGAGAACGCCGTCTTCTCACATTGACCTTGTTGGGCCTTCTGGCCGCGCTTTTGCCGGCCTGTGGCGGGCCGGCCGCCGCCCCACGCGCCGCCCAGATCACCTGCCACACCGCCTACCGCCCCAGCGTCACCGTGCCCATCGAGAGCGAAGGCATGGTCGTCATTCCTGGCGACGCCGACGCCGAATACGAAGCGCCAGAGTCAGGCGATCTGCGCCTCCAGGCCCGCTACTGGACGGGCGAAGCCGACGGCGAGCGCGCCCTCCAACTTCTGGTCACGCCGGCCGGCGCGGCCGACCCGCTGCTCACCCACCTCTACCAACTCCCCCAGGACAGCGGCCCCCAAAACCAGTTCGTCGGCGGCCACGGCTTTACCGGCCTCATCTACGTCTACCACCCTACCAGCGGGGCCGAACTCCAATTCTGGTGCGAAGCCGCCGAATAGCCCCGACATAGAAGAGAAGCTCACGCCAAGAGCCCTAAGGACGCCAAGCGCGCAAAGACTTCATTCTTTGCGCTCTTGGCCTTCTTTGCGTTCTTGGCGTGAGCCTCTTAAATCTGTGTCATCCGTGAAATCTGTGGATTCTTCGCTTACTTCTGCGGCTGCTCCGGCGCGGGGCGCGAACGGATAGGCAGGACGTTATGCCCGCCCCCGTTCGAGTCCAGCCCCAGCACGTTGATGATGTCCGACCCGGCGGGGATGATGAACTTCGTCTGGTTGCCCGACAGCACCGCCTGGGCCACGTCGAGCTTCTTCAGCTCGCGGGCGCGGTCGGTGAAATTGCGTTCGGCGGCCTGAGCCACCATTTCAATCGACTTGGCCTCCGCCTCGGCCCGCAACAGCACCGCCTGCGCCTCGCCCTGCGCCCGCAGGATGTCGGCCTGTCGCACGCCCTCGGCCTCCAGGATGACGGCGCGCTTCTCGCGCTCGGCCTTCATCTGCTTGCTCATGGCGTTGGTGATGTCGGCCGGCGGGTCGATCTTCTGCAACTCTACCTTGGTCACCTTGACGCCCCACGGGTTGGTGGCCTCGTCCAGCACCTCGCGCAGCGACGTGTTGATCACGTCGCGGGCGGTCAGCGTCTCGTCGAGTTGCTTGTCGCCGATGAGGTTGCGCAAGTTCGTCTGCGCCAGCGTCGTGGCCGCGAAGTTGAAGTTCTGAATCTCGAACTCGGCCTTGACCGGGTCCACCACCTTATAGTAGATCACCGCGTCCACCGTCACAACGACGTTGTCGGCGGTGATGACCTGCTGCGGCAGGACGTTGATCAGCGCCTCGCGCATGTCCACGCGAATCAGGCTGTCGATGAACGGGATGAGGAAGACCAGGCCCGCGTCGGCCGTATGGCTG
>NZ_JAYRVJ010000326.1:0-4063 GCF_041918635.1 Promineifilum sp. (SeqCode) | reverse complement strand
CGTCCGCCCCGCCGGGGGCGACGTAGCGGGTCAGGCCGGCCGGCTCGGCCGCGGCGAGCGCCGCCGCGACCAGAGCGGCCAGCAGGAGCAGGAGGGCCGGGGCCAAGCGGGCAGCCAGCGGCGCGCGCGAGGGGCCGGGAGTGATGAAGGGGTTGCGCCGTATCACCCAGACAGGATAGCCGCTGAGCCTTACACTTGGCATAACAGCGGGGGGCGGGGGAGCGGGGGAGAACAGAGCCAAGCACAGGTGCAACCCACTTTCTGAAGTGGGTTGCACCTCACCCAATCGTCATAACAGCGGGTCGCGGCCGGCCACAACGCGGCTGGTGGAGCGGCCGAGCAGCAGCGCCCCGCGCGCCCGCCGCGCCTCCACTTCGGCCACCAGCGCCGCCGATAGCAGCCGATCGTCGTGCAGGCATTCCACGCCCCGCGCCGTGGCGACGCGCGCCCCGGCCGGCACGCCCCAGCGCAGGTCGCGGTCGAAGCGGCCCGCGCCGGGCAGGCTGTAGGCGCAGGCCGCTACCTGCTGCCAGAACCACCAGCCATCGTGCAGCGGCTCGTCGTCGCCGTCCCAATATCGAAAGCGGCCGGTGTCGATGAGGGCCAGGAAGTCGCTGCCCAGCCGCGCCTTGGCGCTCTGGCCGCCCAGCACGTAGCCCGTCACGTGGTCGCGCCCCAGCCGGTCGCCCAGCCAGTCGGCCAACCCCTGGCCCACGCCGGAAGCGTCCAGCAGGGTGTGGGCCACGTTCCAGCGGCGCAGGTAGGCCAGCAGCCGGTCGGCCAGTCGCGCCCGGCCCGGCGCGTCCTGGAAGTGGCGCGACCCCTGATCCACGAACACATCCACCGCCTCGTAGACCGGACCGGTAGAAACCGAGTTTCTGTCGAGAAACTCGGTTTCTACGCGGAAGATGGTGGCGACGGTGTAGTCGCGGCCGGGGTTGCGCAGCCGCCCGCCCGCCTCGGTCGCGCCCTCGTCCTGCCCGGCCAGATCGACCGTCGCGACGTACAGCTCGTCCGGCCGCGGAGTGGCGAGGCGAGTATGCCGGCCGCGCATCAGGGCCGCCCGCCAGGGCGGGAAGAGACCGCCCGCGCCGTCGGCCGGCTCCAGGAAGTATTCGGCGGCGACGATGGGGTGATGGCGGCCGTGGCGGCGCACCTGCTCGGCCAGGAAGGCGGCGTAGTCGGCGTTCTCGGCCGTCACCGCCTCCGGCCCGACCAGGAAGACGCGCCGCACGCCGTCGACCGCGGTCAGGCTCTCCAGTTCGGCCTTCTTGGCCCACAGGAAGTCGGTCGTCAGCCGCACCGTGCCCAGGTAGAGCGCCGTGGCGTTGTGGGCGGCGCGCATGGGGGTGAAGACGGCCTCGATGTGGGCCGCGTCCTGATCCTGGGCCTCGTCGATGACCAGCAGGTGGTCGGCCGTCTCGCCGCGGCTGGCGGCCTGGGGGTGGCTGCTCAGGAAGACGACCGACGCCGCGCCCAGCCGGTAGCGGGTGGGCCGACCGCCCCGCCGCCAACGCCCGCTCGTCCAGGGCGTCTCCAGCCGCTCCTCCAGCCGGCGCATGCCGCGCCCCAGCCCGTCGCCGACCGCGCCGTAGACGATCTGACCGCCGCGCCGCTGCATGACGGCCAGCAGGTAGACCAGCAGGTGCGCCACCGCCTCGTTCTTGCCCGACTGGCGCGGGAAGACGAGCAGGAACTCCCGCCCGCGCCGGTGCAACACGGAGTCGATGACGGCCCGCAGCGGCTCCACCTGGTACTCATAGAGCGGCAGGCCAATGACCAGGCGGGAGAAGCGCTCGATGTCGTCCAGCACGTAGCCGGCGGCGTAGTGCGTCGTCGTGGGAGCAGGGGGATCAGAGGGAAATGCCATGTTGCTTGCCCAGTTCCTCCAGCGCCCCGGCCAGCCACGTCTGCGTTTCGCCGGCCCGGCCGGCCTGTTGGGCCAGCAGGCGGGCGACGGTGCGCGCGCCATCGAAGGTCAGGGCGGACAGGCGGCGCTGCTCTTCCGGCGACAGGTCGTCGGTCGCGGTCAGCGCGCCCAGCAGCCGGCTCAGGACGAAGCGCACCAGCGCCAGCTCCGAGCGCAGGTCGTCGGCGGCCAGCCCGCCGCCCACCAGCGCGGCCACTTCCTCAGCCGTCAGCCGGGGCAGGTGGAACGCCGGGGCCGGAGACGCACCGGCGGCCGGCTGTTGGGCGTGATAGTAGCATGCGGGCGGGTCGCTGCCGGGGCGGGCCACATTGCGGCAGGGAACGCCGCGGCGAGTGGTGAAGGAGCAGAGCGTCTTGTTTCGCATAGCAACTCCTGTTCCTGTCCTCTTGGGAGGTGGATAAGAGGAACACAGAGAGACACAGAGGACAGACTGAGCTACCCAGAGGAAGGACGATCTTGCTCCGCGTCCCTCTGTGTCCACCCTCTGCGTCTCTCTGTCTCTCTCTTGCTTCTTCTCCGTCGGTGGGTCAGCGGTGCGGGCGGGGGCCTGCAAACAGCATACCATGCCGGGTCGGAGCGACGCTATTCAATTTCTGGCACGGAAGAATGGTACGCTGATGACGCTGATTGGGCAGATCGACGCTGATAAGATAAAAGCCAGATTCTTATCAGCGTCAATCAGCGGAATCTGCGTCATCAACGTACCATTTCCGCCCCGTTTGACGTACAGTATGGACACTGCTAGAACCGTGCATCGAAGGAGGTTCGTCATGCGGAAGCGACTGGTTCTACCTATTATAAGTGTCCTGTTAGTGGCGGCTCTGTTCGGCCCGCGGGTCGCCCCGGCGCGGGCAGCCGAGTTTCGCAGCGGCGACACCGTCGTCATCGCCGCCGACGAGGTCATCGACGACGACCTGTTCATCTCCGCCCGCACCATCGAGGTCAACGGAACCATCACCGGCGACCTGTTCGCCAGCGGCACGCTCGTCGTCGTGCACGGCACGGTCAACGGCAGCGCCATGCTGACCGGCCAGACGGTGGACGTGTTCGGCCAGATCGACGGCAGCCTCTACAGCGGGGCGTACGCGCTGACGCTGGAGGAAGGGGCTGTGGTCGGCCGCAACCTCTTCTTCGGCGGCTACAGCCTGGCCACCCGGCCGGACAGCCAGGTCGAGCGCAGCCTCTACTTCGGCGGGGCGCAAGTCCTGCACGACGGCCTGGTGCGCGGCGATCTGAACGTCAACGCCAACGCGGCGACCATCAACGGCCAGGTCGGCGGCAACGTCGTCGGCCAGGTGGCCGGCCAGGGCGGCGGCGACTGGATGCGCTTCGTACCCAACATGCCGGCCAACATCGAGACGCTGGAGCCTGGCCTGACCGTCGGGCCGCAGGCGCAGATCGGCGGCCAGATGCTGGCCCGCGAGTCCACGGCCGAGGACGCGGCGGCAGCCGCCGCGGCGGCGACCGGCGCGTTCGGCCTGCCGCTGTGGCTGTCCAACCGCATCGGCCAGGGCATCGGCCTGCTGCTGGTGGCCGTCCTCCTCATCGCCGTCGCGCCGCGCTTCCTGCCCGCCCTGAGCGACACGTTGCAGCGGCGTCCCCTGCCCAGCCTGGGCTGGGGCCTGCTCATCTACCTGCTCTTCTTCCCGGCCGCGCTTCTCGTCGGCCTCATGCTCATCGTGCTGGTGACGCTGCTTTTCAGCCTGGTCACCTTCGGCCAGTACACGGCGGCCGTGCTGGGCCTGACGGCGAGCTTCTGGCTCTTTGCCCTGTTCGCCTTCCTGTTCTTCACCTACATCATCGCCTGGCTCATCGCCGGCCATTGGCTCGGCCGGGCGCTGCTGTCGGCCGCCGGCCTGAAGTCGCCCGGCCCCTTGACGCAGTTCCTCTACGTTCTCGTGGGCGTGATTCTCTTTCAGGCGGCGCGGGGCGTGCCGGTGCTGGGGTTTGTGCTGGCCTTCGTGGTCGGCACGCTGGCGCTGGGGGCGGCGTTTGTCCACTGGCTCAACGCCCGCCGGCGGGTAAAGAAATAATCCGCAGATTACGCAGATTACGCAGAGTTTCCTTATCTCTGTGTGATCTCCGTGTCTCTCTGTGTTCCTCTTACTCTGTGTTCCTCTTATCCGCTTTTCT
>NZ_JAYRVJ010000325.1:0-2402 GCF_041918635.1 Promineifilum sp. (SeqCode) | reverse complement strand
GATGCCGCTGGCCGAGGTCAAGGCGCGCCTGGCGGCTGAACCGGGTTACCTGGCCTCGCTCATCGCGGCTTACCTGGTGGACAACCCGCACCGCGTGACGGTCACTCTGGAGCCGGACGCGGAACTGGCCCAACGGCTGGAGGCGGACGAGCGCCGCCGCCTGGACGCGGCCCACGGCGACATGGACGCCGGCGAGCTACAGCGCGTCATCGACGAGGCCCGCGAACTGAAGGAGCGGCAGGAGACACCTGACCCGCCCGAGGTGTTGGCGTCGCTGCCCATGCTGAAACGGGCCGACCTGGAGCCGCGCCACAAGCCCATCCCCCTGGCCGAGGAAGAGGTGGCCGGCGGGCGCGTGCTCTATCACGACCTGTTCACCAACGGCATCGTCTACCTCGATCTGGGGCTGGACCTGCACGCGCTGCCGGCCGACCTGCTGCCCTACGTGGACTTGTTCGGCCGGTCGCTGGTGGAATTGGGCACGGAGACGGAGGACTTCGTCAAGCTGTCGCAACGCATCGGCCGGACGACGGGCGGCATCGCGCCCACGACGCTCCTGGCCCCGCAGCGCGCGCAGTACGCGGCGGCTGCCTACCTGGTGCTGCGCGGCAAGGCGACGCTGGAGCGCGCGCCGGAGTTGCTGGACATCCTGCGCGACGTGCTGCTGACGGTCAAGCTGGACAACCGCGAGCGCTTCCGCCAGATGGTGCTGGAAGCCAAGGCGGGGGCGGAGGCGCAACTCGCCCCGGCCGGCCACATCGTCGTCAACACGCGGCTGCGCGGCCACTTCAACCCCGCCTTCCGCGCCGAGGAGATGATCAACGGCGTGGAGCAGCTGCTCTTCCTGCGCCGACTGGCCGAGCAGGTGGAAAGCGACTGGCCGGGCGTCCTGGAGCAGCTGGAGGCGGTGCAGCGGGCGTTGGTCAACCGCTCGTCGCTGATCGCCAACGTGACGCTGGACGAGGCCGGCTACCGCGCCTTCGCGCCGCAACTGGCCGGCTTCCTGAGCGCGCTGCCGGCCGCGCCCTTCGCCCCGGCCGGCTGGTCGGCCGCGCCGCTGCCGGCCCGCGAGGGGCTGGCCTTCCCGGCGCAGGTGAACTACGTCGGCAAGGGGGCCAACCTCTACCAGTTGGGTTACACGCTCGACGGTTCGATGGCGGTCATCAACAACCTGCTGCGGACGGGCTATCTGCTCCAGAAGATACGCATCCAGG
The DNA here is from genome assembly GCF_041918635.1 of Promineifilum sp. (SeqCode). Lineage (NCBI taxonomy): Bacteria > Bacillati > Chloroflexota > Ardenticatenia > Promineifilales (SeqCode) > Promineifilaceae (SeqCode) > Promineifilum (SeqCode) > Promineifilum sp. (SeqCode). The sequence continues at coordinate 1,188 of NZ_JAYRVJ010000325.1, read as the reverse complement.
GCGGGGCCTACGGCGCGTTCGCCACGTTCAGCAACCACTCCGGCGTCTTCACCTATCTGTCCTACCGCGACCCGAACCTGCTGGAGACGCTGGGCCATTACGACGCCACGGCCGCCTTCCTGCGCGGGCTGGAACTGAGCGACGACGAGCTGACCCCGGCCATCATCGGGGCCATCGGGGCCATCGACGCCTACCAGTTGCCCGACGCCAAGGGCTACACCTCGCTGCTGCGCCGCCTGACCAACGAGACGGACGAGACGCTGCAAGCCTACCGCGACCAGGTGCTCTCGACGACGCTGGCCGACTTCCACCGGCTGGCCGATGTGCTGGAACAGCTGAACGCCGCCGGCGAGATCGTCGTCCTCGGCAGCCGTGAGGCGCTGGAGGGGGCGAATGGGGCGGGGTTGGGATTGGCGATTACGAAGGTGATGTAGAAGAGCGGGGGAGCAGGGGGCGAGAGAGCAGGGGAGCGGCGCTCTACAGAGTCCGCATCCTCAGATGCGGGGTCAAAAGAAAGAGATGCCCTGCAAGGCACTCTTCTCCCCCCGCTCCCCTGCTCCCCTGCTCCCCTGCTCCCTTTCAAACAACAATAGGAGCCACACAAGCATGACCCCCCTCCTCCCCCACCGCATCCCCCGCGCTCGCCGCGTCGGCGAGAAGGTCGCCTTCACGCGCACGCTGACCGAGGCCGACGCGGCGCTGTTCATCGGCGTCACGTGGGACCTCAACCCGTACCACACCGACGATCGCTACACCGCGCAGACGCGCTTCGGCCGGCGCATCGTGCCCGGCCTGCTGACGGCCAGCCTGCTGACCCACCTTGGCGGGCTGTGGGCCTTCCTGGCGACGGAGATGACCTTCGAATTTCTCGGCCCCGTCTACATCGGCGACACGGTGACGGCCGAGGCGGAGATCGCCGAGGTTAGCGAGAAGGGGTGGGTGCGGCTGGCGGGGCGGGTTGTCGGCGCAGACGGCCAGGATGTGCTGCGGGCGATGATTCGGGGGTATCCGGGTAGGTTTGAGGAGTAACTCCCAGACCTGACAGGTTTGCCGCAAACCTGTCAGGTCTATCGGATGATCGATATCGCGTGACACCGCGACAATATGTCATTAGACTTTCCGTGTTGTGGCCGATCCCGCTTCGCGGGGGAACCGGTTAACGGTCACGAGTCCGCCGTTCATTGCAGG
>NZ_JAYRVJ010000324.1:0-3503 GCF_041918635.1 Promineifilum sp. (SeqCode) | reverse complement strand
GCAAGGAGAAAGATAGATGGAGAAACAGCGAAAATGGCCTTTGTTTGTGGTGGCTGGGATCGTCATCCTGCTCATCGGCGCGCTGGCGACTGTGGCCCTGGCCCAGACGCTCACGCCCGAGGCGGATGCCCCGGCCCAAGAAGATAGCGCGACCACCGACGTCCCCTCGTTCAAGCTGGGCCGCGGTGGCTTCGGCCATGCCTTCGGCGGCGACAGCAGCCAGGATGAGTACCTGGCCGAGGCGCTCGGCATCACGGTGGAGCAACTCCAGGCGGCTCGCGATCAGGCGTACGCCGCCGCGCTGGCCGACGCGGTCGCCAGCGGCTCGGTTACCCAGGAACAGGCCGATCAACTGCTGGCCAGGCGCGCCCTGCGCAGTGCCATCGATCAGAAGGCGCTCGTGGCCCAGGCGCTCGGCCTGACGGTTGACGAATTGGAAGCCGCGCTGGCCGGCGGCCAGTCGCTCCGCGATCTGATGGCCGAGAAGGGCATCGACGCGAACACCCTGCAAGCCAACGTGCAGGCGGCTTATGAGGCGGCCGTGGCGCAAGCCGTGGCCGACGGGGTTATCACCCAGGCCCAGGCGGACGCCATCCTGGCCGACGAGGCAGGCTCCGGCCTGTTTGGCGGTCTCGACCGTGGCGGCCACGGTCATGGCGGCCGGGGGCATGGTCGCGGTGGCTGGCGCGGTGTGCCCGACTCCACAACCCCGGACACCACCACGCCGGAAACCATGGATACGGGCTTCGACGCCTAAGCGGGCGGGCGAAGGAATTACGAAAGACCCGGCAGGTGGGCGGCCGACGACAGTTTGATTACGACGAACCTTGTGGCCGCCCACCTGTCAGGTCTGAAAAGAACGCGAGTGCTACAATCACGCGAACGCGAACGAAGAGCGTGCTAAACTGAGCCGAGACGGGCGAGATAGAGCGATTAAAGTCATGAGCAAGACAATCCTGGTGGTAGACGATGCGGAGAGTTTGCGGACAATGCTGAGAACCTACCTCACGCAAGAGGGGTTCCGCGTCGTCACAGCCGCCAACGGGCGCGAGGCCCTGTTCGTCGCCCGCCAGGAGCGGCCCGATCTGATCGTCCTCGACCTGATGATGCCCGAACTAGGCGGCTACGACTTCATCAGCGCCTATCGCCGCGAGGGCGAGGCCCCCATTATCATCCTGACTGCCAAGCTGGAAGAGAGCGACAAGGTCTTGGGGCTGGAACTGGGCGCGGATGACTACCTGACCAAACCGTTCAGCCTGCGCGAGCTGACCGCCCGCATTCGGGCCGTGTTGCGGCGCGCCGACAAGAACGGCAGCGGGCCGTCCTCGGTGTTGCGCGTCGGCGACCTCGTCCTGGATCGCGACAGCCGCACCGTATCGGCCGGCGGCACGGCGGCCGACCTGACGCCATCGGAGTTTGATCTGTTGGCGACGCTCATGGCCACTCCCGGCCGGGTCTTCTCGCGGCTGGAACTGCTCGACCGTTTGCAGGGCGATGCTTACGAAGGATACGAACGGACGATCGATGTCCACATCCGCAACTTACGCACCAAAATCGAACCCGACCCGCGCAACCCGCGCTATGTCGTCACCGTTTATGGCATTGGCTATCGGTTGGCGGCGGAGCCGGCTGGCTGACGACGCTATGCGTTCGATGACGTTCAAGCTCACCCTGGCGTTCCTGATCGTCGGCCTGGCCGGCGTCGTCCTGGTGGCAGTTACCACCGGTGTCCTCACGCGCCGGGAGTTCGACCGCTTCGTCGCCGACCGCTATCAGCTCGAAGTGGTCGAGCAGGTCGCCGACTACTACCAGACCAACGGTGGCTGGGATGGGCTGGAGTCGATCCTGCAAACGCGTGCGCAAGGGGGCGGACGGCGGGGTGGCCCCGGCCAGTCGACGCTGCTGGTATTCGACGCTGAGGGCGGCGTCATCGTGGACAACCGGCCGGCGCAGATGGTCGCCGAGGTGGCGAACCCCACGCTCGATCGCAATGGGGCGGCGGCGGTCGAAGTGGACGGCGAGACCATCGGCTACGTCCAGTTCTTCGGCGCGCCCATGGAGCGGGGCGAACTTTCGCCCGAAACGACCTTCCTGGCCGGCGTGAGCCGGGCGACCATCTGGAGCGCGCTGGGCGCGTCCGTGCTCGCCCTGATCCTTGGCGCGGCGCTGGCCCGCACCATCTCGCGCCCCGTGCGCGAATTGACCCAGGCGACGAAGGCCGTAGCCGCCGGTGAACTGGGCGCACAGGTTCCCGTGCGCGGGGACGATGAACTGGGCGAACTGGCCCACTCGTTCAACCGAATGAGCGCCGACCTGGCCCAGTCGAACCAGGTGCGCAAGCAAATGACGGCCGACATTGCCCACGACCTGCGCACGCCGCTCAGCGTCATCCTGGGTTACGCCGAGGCGCTGCAAGACGGCAAGCTGCCCGGCGCGCCGGATACCTACGCCGCTATCTACCTTCAGGCGCAGCACCTGAACCGGCTCATCGACGATCTGCGGACGCTGTCGCTGGCCGACGCCGGGCAACTGTCGTTGCAGAAGCGGATTGTCCTGCCGCGCACCCTGCTGGAACACACGGCGCTGGCCTATCTGCCCCACGCCGAGGCGCAGGGCATCACCCTGGCCGTCGAGGGGGATGACGCGCCGCCGGTGCTGGTCGATCCCGACCGGCTGATCCAGGTGTTGGGCAACCTGATCGCCAATGCGCTGCGCCACACGCCGGACGGCGGCCAGATAACCCTGTCGTCCGGTCGCGACGGGGAGCGGGTGCTGTTACAGGTGCGCGACACCGGCCCTGGCATCCAGGTTGATGACCTGCCCCACATCTTCGACCGCTTCTATCGCGGCGACAAGGCGCGGGCCGCGGACGGCGCGTCCGGCCTGGGCCTGGCCATTGCCCGGTCGCTGGTGGAGGCCCACGGTGGGCGGGTGACGGTCGAGAACGCGCCCGAAGGCGGCGCGCGCTTCACCGTGTCGCTGCCCCAAGCCCCCTCGGTGGTCGCGGCAACGCCCCAACGTTAATCCAGCGGCCATTTCCCGCTCACTTCCCTCTCAGGAAACTCTGGCAAAGTGAGACGCCAGTCCGGTTAGCCCTGGCGGCTGACGACTTGACTCTTGGGCATCGGCCCAGAAACGAAAACGAGGTAAACATGAAGAAGAGAGTTTTAACGCCATTTCTACTACTGTTGTTGGGACTATTCGCGCTGACGGCCTGCGGCTTGCTGCAAGAGCCGGAAGAGGCCAGCGGCCCCATCGAGGCCATCCCGCTGGAGACGCAAGCCGCCGCGGTGGCGACGGCCGAGGCCGAGCCAACCGCGCTGGCCGCGACCACCGCGCCGGAAGTGGTCGAGCCGACCGCCGCCCCGGCCGAGACGGAGCCGACGGCCGCGCCGGAAGCGACCGCGACGACGGAGGTAGCTCCCACCGAGGAAGCGGCTGCCCCGGCCGGCGAGGCCCGCGTCTTCAGCATCGATTCGACCGCCTCGCAGGTTCGCTTCCAG
>NZ_JAYRVJ010000323.1:0-8290 GCF_041918635.1 Promineifilum sp. (SeqCode) | reverse complement strand
CGGGGCCGCGGCCGGCGCGACGGGAGCGGTTGGCTCGGCCGGCGCGGGCGCTGAGGCGCTCGTCGCGACGATGGCCGAGCCGCCCTTCAGGGTAGAGGGGTCAATCCCGGCCGCTTTCAGCGCCTTGTTATAGGCCGCTTCGGCCTTGGCATTAGCGACACGCGCTTTGCGCACTTCCTCGGGGGCCATGCCGGGGGTGATCTCGATCAGATTCGGCGGCTCGATACCGGCAATGGGCGGCGCGGCGGCGGGCGGGGGCGTGGCCGCGGTGACCGGGCCGGGCATCTCGGCGTTGACGACAGCCGCTACGCCGGCCACCGTGCCGCCGGCGACGCCAGCCGCTTTCAGCGCTTTGTTGTAGGCCGCCTCGGCCTTGGCGTTGGCGACGCGGGCCTTGCGTACTTCCTCCGGGGCCATACCGGGGGTAATCTCGATCAGTTTGGGCGGCTCGATTCCCGTCACGACGGGGGCCGCCGTGGCAGCGGGAGCGCCGGCCGGCACGGCAACCGCGGCGGCGGGCGCAGCCGCGCCGGATGCCGCGGCCTTCAGCGCCTTGTTGTAGGCCGCCTCGGCCTTCGCATTGGCGACACGCGCCTTGCGCACCTCTTCAGGAGCCATACCGGGCGTGATGGCGATGAGCGTCGGCGGGGCAATGCCGGCTGTCGCCGCCGGTCGCGCGGCCGGGCCGGCGGCAGCGACCGGCGCGGCGGCCACCGGCGCGCCGGCGGCCGGGATGCCCGTTCGCGCCCCGTCCCAGCCGTGGAAGCGAGCGATACGCACGCTGGTCATCGGGTCGTTCTTGAGGTTCTTGCTGGCCGTGGTCAGAGTAGAATCGCCGGGCCGGCCGATCTGGTTGTTCGCGCCGCGCGGCGTGGCGGCGGCCCGCTTGGCTGCCTGCAAGCGCGCCTGCTGCATTTGCTCTTCGTAGCCGGCCTGGACTTTGACCTTGTGACCCAGTGTAATGCCGGGGTTATAGGACTTCTCTTCGGCCGCCACCTCGGTCCGCATGCCGGTGACGGCGCGGTCGGCGCGGGAGACGAGGAAGGCGAGGAGTAAACCGACCAGCAAGACCAGGAAGATGACGAGAATGATCAGCAGAATGGCCATAGCGAAAATCCCTCAACTGTGTTCAGCTGCCAATGGACGAAGCATTGTTAGGCAACAAATCTCACAGATACGCTTGTCTAGTCTGTGCCATCTGTGAAATCTGTGCATGCTCCTTCCACGAAGTTGGCGCTCATTATAGCGATTGTGCGGAATTTCTCAAAAACAAACGGCCCGGACTGTATAAGTCCGGGCCGTCGCTGATGATTGAGTCGCTGGTGCCGAAGGTGGGATTCGAACCCACATGAGGGAACCCTCACTACGCCCTGAACGTAGCGCGTCTGCCAGTTTCGCCACTTCGGCTAGGTGAGACGTATTGTATCAAGCTCGCGCCGGTTGTCAACTAATCGCAACCTTCGCGGCCCGCTCCAAGCCTTCCAGGCGCTGCCCCTTGGCGTTCACCCACTGGACTTGATAGCGGCCCGTGAGGTCGAGCAGTGTCTTCCACAAGTCAGCATTGGCGACCGGCAGGCCGTCCTTCTTCTGCCAACCCTGGGCCTGCCACCCGGCTGCCCAGCGGGTCGCACCCTGGTGCAAGTAGTCGGACGTGGTGAAAAGTTGGACGCGGCTGCCCGGTGGTAGGAGTCGCAGTCCCTCGATGGCCGCGACCAACTCCATGCGGTTGTTCGTCGTCGCCTCGGCCGTCCCACGCCGCTCCTGCCACGCCCCATCCCTCTCCAGCGCCACGCCCCACGCGCCCGGCCCTGGGTTGCCCTTGCACGAGGCGCGCAGATACAGGCGGGGGATGTCCGCGTCGAGGTCGAGCTTGGGCGTGATCGCCAGACGCGCCTCGCGAGCCAGCCGGTCGACGGCCTCGTTCAGCGGGTGGCCGCTGTGGCCGCGCACCCAATGCCACTCGATCTCGTGCCGGGCAACAAGCCCCTGAAGTTCGCGCCACAGTTCGGCGTTGGGCACGGCGTGACCCGAGCGGGTGCGCCAGCCGGCGGCGGCCCACTTGGCGACGCCCTCCGTAATGCCGCGGCGCAAGTATTGGGAGTCGGTGTGAAACTCGATCTGGCAGGGCCGTTTCAGCGCCCGCAACGCGCCGATGGCCGCCTGTAACTCCATCCGGTTGTTGGTGGTCGTCAGGTCGTTGCCCGTCAGCACCTTCTCTCGATCGCCATAGCGCAGGATGGCCGCCCACCCGCCGATACCGGGGTTAGGGTCGGCTCCGCCGTCGCTGTAGATGATGACTTTCTCCATGAGAGGGGTGATGAGTAGTTAGCGACTGGTGGTTAGTGGTTAGTCGTTGGTCGTGGTCATGGAGACCAGCGACCAACGACTAGACCCTGGCCCCTATCCCCTAGTCCCTAATTGCTTGAGCGCCTCCAGCATCTCATCCACGTTGGTGAACTTGATGCGCGGGCGGCCTTGCGCTTTGCCGCGGCTCAGTTCGAGCGCGTCCAGTTCTCGCCAGTCGGCGTAGGACACCACGTGGGCCTGATGAGAGTGCACCAACTCGTCGGCCTCGCCAGCCGTCGCGTGCGTCGCGTTCAGCACCCGGCCGGCGCGAGCGTCGGCCAGCATGTTCTCGGCCGTCTCGGCCGCGTCTGGCTTGTTCGTGCCGATAACGCCCGTCGGGCCGCGCTTGATCCAGCCGGCGGTGTACTGGCCGACCAGCGGCTCCTTGGTGGCCGGATCGAGCACGCGCCCGCCATCGTTGGGGATGACGCCCCAACTCTCGTGAAACGGCACGCCCGGCAGGGGTACGCCCTTGTAACCGATGGAGCGAAAGACCAGGCCCACGTCGAGCGTCTCGAAGTGGTCGGTAGGACGCGGGCGCATGGAGCCGGCCTCGGTGGCGTAAAGCTCATTGCGCACCAGGCGCATCTGCTTCACCCGCCCCTTCTCGTCGCCGATCAACTCGACCGGCGAAACCAGAAAGCGCAGAACGAGCCGCTTCGATTTGCCCGCCGGCTGGCGGCGCGACAGTTCCTGGATGATCTCGACTTTGCGCACGTCGGCCCGATCAGCGCCGGTCATGGACGCCTGGCTGAGCGGGTCTAGCTCCGCCTCTTCCGGCAGCACGATAGTGTCGCAGTCGGCCAGTTCGCCCAACTCCTTGGCCTCCGGCGCGGTGAAAGCGGCCTGCGCCGGGCCGCGCCGGCCGAGGATGTAGACTTCCTTTACCCGGCTGTGGCGCAGCGCCTCCAGGGCGTAATCGGCGATGTCGGTCTTCAGCAGTTCTTCCGGGGTGCGGCACAGGATGCGCGCCACGTCGACGGCCACGTTGCCGACGCCGACAACGGCCACGCGCTCCTGCGACAGATCGAAGACACAGTCGCGGTAGTCCGGGTGGCCGTTGTACCAGGCCACAAACGCTGTCGCCGGGTGGCTGCCGATCAGGTCGTCGCCGGGTATGCCCAGCGGCCGGTCGGTCTGCGCGCCGGTGGTATAGAGGATTTGATGGTAGTAATCCTTCAACTCGTCAACGGTCACGTCCCGCCCCAGTTCGACGTGGCCGAAGAAGCGGAAGCGGGGATTGGCCGCGATGCGGTCGAACGCGGCCGTCACCGACTTGATCTTCTGGTGGTCGGGGGCGACGCCGTTGCGCACCAGGCCGAACGGCGTGGGCAGCCGGTCGTACATGTCGATTTCGACGATGAGTTCGCTATCTTTAAACAGGCGCTCGGCGGCGTAGAAGCCGGCCGGACCGGCGCCGATGATAGCCACGCGCAACGGCTGCGCGGCGGTTCCAAGTGGGGACATGGGTCTATTCCTCTCCTTCGGCGATGATGCGCGTTTCCAGGGTATCCACCTCGCCGCGGTAGGCGTCGCGCTGGATCTTCAGCACGTCGCCGATCGAGATGATGCCGCACAGCCGGCCTTCATCAACGATAGGCAGGTGGCGGAAACGCTTTTCCAGCATGGTGTGGGCGACGGCGATCACGTCATCCTGAGGCATGCCGACGATGACGTCGCGGGTCATGATGTCGCTGATGGGCCGGGCGAAAAGCTGCTCGTCCTCGGCGGCGCTGTACAGGATGTCGCGCTCGCTCAGGATGCCCACCAGCCGATCGGCTGCATCCACCACAACCAGCGCGCCGATGCGATACTCCACCAGCAATGTGATGGCGCGTCGTACCGGCTCATCCGGCGCGATGGTGATCACGTTGCCCTTTTTGGTTGCCAGGATATTGCGTACCTTCATGTGGACTCCTCTTGAGTGCGGGGTGGGGTGTAGGACAGGTTTCTTAACCTGTCTTTCCATGCACAGGTTAAGAAACCTGTGCTACATCCGGTAGTATAAACACAAAAAGGCGCAAAGGGGTAGCCTTTGCGCCTTTAAGCGGTTCTCTTATCAGCGAGAATCAGCGTTCAATCCGCGTCATCAGCGTTCTGTTCTTCGCCGCCTATTTAAGCGTTTCGCAAGCCGGGCAGCTCCCGTCCGGCCGGAACATAGCATAGCCTGCCTGGGGATCGCCCGCCGGATCGAAGAAGGTAAAATCGACATTGAAGACGATCATCATGCGCACCCGACCGCTGGCGATCGCCAGATCGCGCGCCTCGCGCAGCCATTGGGCGTGTTCCTGCACCGATGTGCCCGCGGCCCAGGCGAAGTTGGGCGGCAGCGTGCTAAAGCCCTCGCCGGACAGATAGCCCAGTTCGGTGAAGCAGACCTGTCTGGCCCCGCCGAAGGTGTTGTAATACAGGTCCAGCATGGGCTTGAAGTACCAGCTATAGTGGGAGCCGCCCGGATGGCCGGTGGTCGCGCTGGGCGACGTCGCGCCGGAGTTGTGGTGCACTCCGATACAGTCGGCATAGTTGGCCGCGCCGGCGGCGCGCATGCCGGCAATATAGCGGTTGTCGGCCCAGGCGTTCGTGCCGTTGTCGAAGCCGGTCGGCGCGGGCGCGCCGGAGATGACCATGATGTTGCTGTTGACGCCCTTGATGGCCTGATAGGCCGGGGCCAGCATGTTGTTGACGTAGGACGCCGGATCGATCTGACCGGCCGGCCACTCGAAGTCGATGTTCTGCTCGTTCCACACCTCGATGGCGTCGGGGCCAGCGCCGGCCAGCGCGCGCATGAACTCCGTGAAGGCGGCGAAGTCGATGCCGTTGGGGGCGGGATAGGGTGTCTTGCCGGTCACGGACACAAGCACCTTGAAACCGCCGGCCTTGGCGCTCTGAATGCTGGCCGCTACGGCGTCAGCCGTGTCACCGGGGGCCCACTTGTGCTGGAACTTGACCCAGGTCATCTGAGCGTTCTTCATCGGCTGGGGATTGGCAAAGGTCTGCGTCTGCCCGCCGAAATCGAAGCTGCCGGACGGCGGCGGCGCGACGGTCGGCACGGTGGTCGTTGGGACGGGCGGGGCCGTGGGCTGAATCTGGGGGCCGCCTGGAATAATCAACACCTGACCAACGTAGATCAAGTTGGGATTATAAATGTTGTTGGCCTGCACGAGCGCCGCGACAGTCGTCTGGAAGCGCGCGGCGATAGCGGTCAGCGTGTCGCCGCGCTGGACGACGTAGGTCGTCTGCCCCGGCGGCGGCGGGGGAATGGGCGTCACCGGGATAGGTGTGATCGGAATGGGCGTCACCGGCACGGTCGTTGGCGCGCCCGGGATTTCCAGCACCTGGCCGACGAAGATCAGGTTGGGGTTGGGGATGTGGTTGGCCTGGACAATGGCCTCTACGGTAGTGCCGAATTGGCGCGACAGACGCCAGAGGGTATCGCCGGGCTGGACGATATACGTCGCGGCCGAGACGACGGCCGCCGTAACGAGGAGCAAGACAACGACCGTCGTGGCAACGGTCCAACGCGACCTTTTCATGGCCTTTCTCCTAAATTGCTAAACGCTATGTCAACAATGCTACGAACATTATAGACATAATGTAAACAGACCGCAAGTACCTTTTACATAAGCCGTTAATGCATCATGCCCGATTTGCTGATAGCATTACATGAAGCTCACGTGAAATCCTGGGGAAGGTAATGAAAAGATGACAATTGCCGACAAAGCAATGACGAGACGAAGCGACGCGAGCGCTCTGAGCTTCCACGACACCATCCTGACCACCATCGGCAACACCCCGCTCGTTCGTCTCAACTCCGTCACCAGCGGTCTGGAGCCGCTTGTGCTGGCTAAAATCGAGTTCTTCAATCCAGGCGGCTCGGTGAAGGATCGTATCGGCTGGCCTATCATCGAGGATGCCGAGCGCGAGGGGCGGCTGCGGCCGGGCGGCACGATTGTCGAGGCGACCTCTGGCAACACTGGGGTTGGCCTGGCCATCGCCGCGGCCATCAAGGGCTACCGCTGCATCTTCGTCATGCCGGACAAGATGTCGCAGGAAAAGATTCTGCTATTGCGCGCCTTCGGCGCGCGCGTCGTCGTCACGCCGACGGCCGTGGAGCCGGACGACCCGCGCAGCTACTACTCCGTCGCCCGCCGGCTGGTCGAGGAGACGCCCAACTCGATCCTCGCCAACCAGTACGAGAACCCTGTCAACCCACAGAGCCACTATGACACAACCGGCCCGGAAATCTGGGAGCAGACGGCCGGCCAGATCACGCACTTAATCACCGGCATGGGCACAGGCGGCACCATCACCGGCGTGGGGCGCTACCTGAAAGAGCGCAATCCGGACATCCAGGTTGTCGGCGTCGATCCCATCGGCTCCATCCTCTACGAACTCCACCGCTCCGGAACCTATACACAGGCCGAGGGGTACAAAGTCGAGGGCATCGGCGAGGACTTTCTGCCAGGCACGACCGACCTGAGCGTCATCGACGAGATCGTGCAGGTGAGCGACCGGGAGAGCCTGCTGATGACGCGCCGGCTGGTGCGGGAGGAAGGCATCTTCGGCGGCGGCTCCTGCGGCTCGGCTGTGGCCGGGGCGCTCAAGTACATCCAGCAGCACCGCCTGGGGCCGGACGCGGTGGTGGTCATCATCCTGCCCGACTCCGGCTCGCGCTATCTGAGCAAGGTTTTCGACGACGGCTGGATGCGAGAAAACGGCTTCCTGGATCAGGTGTGGAGCGACATTCGCGCCGGCGACGTGCAGTCGCGCAAGCCCAGCGATCACATCTACACCGCGCGACCGACAGACCTGATGCGCGACGTGGTGGCGCTGATGAAACAGCACAACATCTCGCAACTGCCGGTCGTCGGCGACGACGGCCGGCTGCTCGGCCTGGTCGGCGAGATCGATCTGCTCAACCATATGCTGCTGGCCGACCACGTCCACCAGGCGGACGAGACGATTGAGGGCATGGTCAACACCGAAGCGCCCGTCGTGGGGCCGAACGCGCGGCTGGAGACGCTGATGACCATCATCAGCGACCACCCGGCGGTGGTCATCGTCCACAACGACCGGGTCGAGGGCATCCTGACCAAGATCGATATTCTCGATTATCTGTCGTCACAACTTCGTTAGCGCCTGTAGGGCGACTTAGCAAATCGCCCTGCACACAGGAGATTATGATCGCTGAAACGGCCGCGCGTCTGCGCAACAACATCCAGAAAGTCATCGTCGGCAAGAGCGAGATCATCGACCTGGCCCTGATCGCCATCCTGTGCGAGGGACACCTGCTGCTGGAAGACGTGCCCGGCACGGGCAAGACGACGCTGGCCAAGACCATCGCCGCCTCGCTGGGCTGCACCTTTCACCGCGTCCAGTTCACGCCCGATCTGCTGCCCTCCGACGTGACCGGTATTTACTACTTCAACCAGAAGGCGGGCGAGTTCGAGTTTCGCCCCGGGCCGGTCATGGCCCAAATCCTGCTGGCCGACGAGATCAATCGGGCCACGCCGCGCACCCAGTCGGCCCTGCTAGAAGCGATGCAGGAGCGCCAGGTGACGGTGGACATCGCCACCCACGCCCTGCCCCGCCCCTTCCTGGTCATGGCCACGCAGAACCCCATCGAACTGGAGGGCACGTTCCCCCTGCCGGAAGCTCAGCTCGACCGCTTCCTGATGAAGGTCGCGCTCGGCTACCCCGACGAGGCCAGCGAGAACGAGATGCTGCTGCGCTTCGAGCGCAGCGACCCGCTGGACACGCTGGAGAGCGTCGTCCAACCCGAGGACGTGTTGGCGATGCAGGCGGACGTGCGCACCGTACGCGTCGAGAATTCAGTGCGCCAATATGTCGTCAACATCTGCCGGGCCACCCGGCGGCACGAGGACATCCTGCTGGGGGCCAGCCCGCGGGCAACGATGGCCCTTTACCGCACCGCCCAGGCGCG
>NZ_JAYRVJ010000322.1:0-10633 GCF_041918635.1 Promineifilum sp. (SeqCode) | reverse complement strand
TTGGGGATGCCGAAGGTATCGACCGTCGTGCCCCAGGCGAAGCTCGTGTCCGGGAAGTCCGGGGCGATCTCCTGCAGGGAGCTGCCGTACTGCGAGCCGTGGGCGATGACCAGGTTGTAGCCCTGGCTGGCGTAGTCGCGCAGGGCCGCCGCGGCGTCCTCGACGACGAACATGTTCTCCGAGTAGACGAACTCGAAGTTCTCCGCGCCCATCTCGTTCTGGACGGCCGTCAGCGCGTCAAACATGCTCTGGCTGAAGGCCAGGTCATTGATGGCGCTGGGCATGACGACGGCGACGCGGAAGGGGCCGGCGGCCTCTTCTTCGGGCGCGGCTTCCTCTTCGGGCGCGGCTTCTTCGGCCGGCGCGGTTTCCTCGGTGGTCGGCACTTCGACGGTTGCGTCCTCCTGCGCCGTCCCGCCGCCGCAGGCGACCAGCGCCAGGGCCAGAACGAGCAACAGGGTGAGCCATAAGGTGCGTTTCATGTTCTTCCTCTCCTTTGTCAGAAGGTTCATTGGAATTCTCTACTCAAACGTAAACGGGTTAATCGATGACCAGCCCCTCCCCCACCCCTCCCGGCGGGAGGGGAGCCGGAGGTGGCCGGTGGGCGTGCTTACTATTCCGATACTAGTCTGAAGTAACATCACCTCCTTAACTGCCTCGTTCATAGGCCTGGCCCAGGGCCGACGGCTTGCGCATGCGCCCGGCCGAGAAGACCAGGACCAGGATGGTCAGCACGTAGGGCATCATGATCAACAATTCCGACGCGTCGAACGGGATCGGGATGTTGAGCGCCTGAATCCACAGCTGGAGGGCGTTGACCATGCTGAACAGCAGCGCGCCGAACAGGACGCCATAGGGCCGCCAGCCGCCGAAGTAAACCAGGGCCACGGCGATGAAGCCGATGCCGCTGGTCAGGTTCTGCTGGAAGACATTGAGTAGGGCGATGGACAGCGACGCCCCGGCCACCCCGGCCAGCATGCCGCCGATGGTCACGGTGATGTAGCGGGTGCGCGGCACGCTGACGCCCAGCGAGTCGGCCGCCGCAGGGTTCTCGCCCACGGCGCGAATCTTCAGCCCCAGCGTCGTCCGGTTCAGGATGTACCAGGCAATGGGAACCAGAGCGTAGGCCAGGTAGACCATGATGCTCTGCTGGAAGAAGATCGGCCCCACGATCGGCAGGTCGCTCAGCACCGGGATATCCACCGGACGAAAACCGCTCACCGTCTCAACTGTACCCAGAAGGCGCTGGAAGAGCAGTTCGCTCATGCCCAATCCGAACAGGTAGACGCCGATACCGCTGATGCCCTGCTCCGCCTGGAAGGTGACGCTGATGACGGCCATCGCCAGGCCCATGATGCCGCCGACGATGATGGCCGCCAGCAGTCCCAGCCAGGGGTTGCCGGTGGTGAAGGTGGCGTAGAACGCGGCGAAGGCGCCCATGAGCATCATCCCTTCCACGCCCAGGTTATAGATGCCGCTGCGCTGGCCGAACATCTCGCCGATGGAGGCGAACAGGTAGGGCGTCGCCAGACGGATGCCCGAACTCAGCACGCCCACCAGGACGGTTACGGTGAAGAATTCCGCGATCACTGCGACACCTCCTGGCCCGCCGGCGTCCCGCCGGCCTGCTTCAGCCCCGCGCCCATATCCACAACCGCCGCCGGAGGCGCAGTTTTCGCACTCGCTGCGTCAGGCGCGGCCGGCGGGCCGGCCGGCAACGCACCCGGCGACCTCTCCCCCGCACCCCCGCTCCCCTGCGCCCCCGCTCCTTTACTTCCCTGCTCCCCCGCGCCCACGCCAATCCGCCGCCGCCGCGCCAGCCGCCGGCTGAAGATGTCGCTGCTGACGACGAAGACGACCACCAGGCCGTTCAACGCCGTGATGAGCGCCGCCGGAACCTGCATGGCCCGCTGGAGGCTATTGGCCCCAACGATGAGCGCGCCGAAAATAAAGGAGGCGGGGATGGTTCCGAGCGGGTGCAGCTTGCCGAACAGGGCAGCCACGATGCCGTTGAAGCCTGCGCCGCCGGTGAAGCCGGCCGCCGAGCCGTCGGTGAACATACGGTGGTTGACGCCGTAGACCTGCACCGCCCCGGCCAGCCCGGCGAACGCGCCGCTGAGCAGCAGGGCCAGCACGATGTTGCGCTTGACGTTGATGCCGGCGTAGCGCGAAGCGTCAGGGCTTAGGCCCACAGCGCGGATGCGATAGCCAATCGTCGTCCGCCACAACAGGATGTAGACCAGCACCGCCAGCACCACGGCGAGGAGCGCGCCCAGATGGAGCCGCGTGGGAACGAGCCGCGGCAGGTCGAACTGGGCGGCCAGCCGGGCCGTCTGCGGGATGCGCGATGCGGCCTCGAGTTGGACCGGGTCGATCATCGGCCCGCGCAACAGGAAGTTCATGAACTGCACGGCGATGATGTTGAGCATGATGGTGCTAAGGATCTCGTTGACGTTGAAGTACGCCTTCAGCACGCCCGGAATGCCGCCCCACACCGCCCCGCCCATGAAGCCCAACAGCATGGCCGCCGGAACGAGCAGGAGCGCCGGCGCTTCGGGGTACATCAGGCCCAGCAGCGTGGCCGGCAGCGCCCCGGCGATGATCTGCCCCTCGCCGCCGATGTTGATGACGCCGGCGCGGAAGGCGATGCAGATGCCCAGGCCCACCAGCAGCAGGGGCGTGGCCCGCACGATGGTGTCGGCCAGGGCGTTCTGGCTGCCGAACGCGCCCTTGAGCAGCGCGCTGTAGGCCACGAACGGGTTAGCCCCCAATAGCTGGAGCATAACCGCCCCCACCGCCAGCGCCGCCAGCGTCGCCAGCAGGGGCAAGAGCAGATCGAAGAGCCGCCCGAGACGAGGGTATCTGCTAAGATAGTCGAGCATAAGACACTCTTTAATCAATTAGGAATTAGGAATTACGAATTAGGAATGGGGAACGCGGTTTTCTGGATTCTTAATTCCTAATTCCTAATTCCTAATTCCTAATTTTTCATTCCTAGCTGCTCTCAAACGGTGTTCCGAGCGCCATGGGCGGCGACACGCGCAGCACCCGGCGCAATGGCTGTTGCCAGCGCTTGGGCATGGCCTTGATGAATCGCTCGGTGTAGTCGCTGCCGACGGCCAGCAGCACCAGGATCATCAAGAGCCAGGGGATGCTGTTGAAGGCCACCACCGACACTTCGGGAAAAACGCGCTGCAAGACGGTCGCCAACGCCTTCGTCGCGCCGAAGAGCAGCGCGCCGAACGCGCCGCGGATGGGCGACCAGCCGCCGAAGATGACGATGGCCAGCGCGATCCAGCCGAAGCCGCGCACGTGCCCGTCCGACCAGCCGATCTTGACGTTGAGCGAGTAGGCCGCGCCGGCCAGACCGACGAGCGCCCCGCCCAGGATGGTGTAGAGGTAGCGGACGCGGTTCACATCGACGCCGCGGGCGAAGGCCGCCGCCGGCCGCTCGCCCGAACCGCGCAGCCGCAGCCCCGGCTGCGTCCGGTTCAGCCACCACCAGGTGACAACGACCAGCGCCATGGCGAAGTAGACGACGATATCCTGGTCGAAAAAGAGCGGGCCAAGAATGGGAATGTCCTTCAGGAGCGGGATGCCGCCGTGGGGGGCAGTCACGCCGCGCATGCGGGTGTAGTTCTGGCCCAGGAAGGCGCTCAGGTCGTCGCCCAACAGGGCCAGTACGAAGCCGATGGCGACCTGGCTCTGGCGCAGGCGGATGCTGCCGACGGCGACGATGGCGGCGAAGATCGCGCCGACCGCGGCCGCCGCCAGAAAGCCCAGCCACACGTTGTCCGTCTTCAGGCCGACGACGAAGCCGGTCATGGCCGCCATCAACATGGTTCCATCCAGTGACAG
Source organism: Promineifilum sp. (SeqCode) (assembly GCF_041918635.1). Taxonomy (NCBI): domain Bacteria; kingdom Bacillati; phylum Chloroflexota; class Ardenticatenia; order Promineifilales (SeqCode); family Promineifilaceae (SeqCode); genus Promineifilum (SeqCode); species Promineifilum sp. (SeqCode). Next base: position 6,775 of record NZ_JAYRVJ010000322.1, on the reverse strand, counting down.
ATTGACCACGCCGGCGCGCTCGGTCAGGATTTCGCCGCAGACAGCGATAGTCAGCGGCGAGGCTTGCAACACAATGGACGCCAGAACGGCGATGAGTTGGCTATCGTTCATCAGTCACCTCCTCGCGCGCCGCCGGAGCCAGCCGGGCTAATATCACTGGTGATGGTATCGGGCGGCGTTACGTCGGAGGCGCTAGGGGCGGCGGGAGCCTTGACAATACCCAACTGCCGGGCCGAGCCGAAAAGCAACACAAACAGCACCATCACGCCGGTCAGGATACCGCCCAGAGAAGAATGCAGTTGGGTGCGCAGTTGGAGCGTGATGGAGCCATTGAGTACGACTGAGAAAAAGAAGGCGATGAAAGGAACCCACAGGATGCGATAGGCGGCCAGCATGACGATGAGCAGCGACAGGAAGCCAATGCCGCCGGAAATGCTCTGGCGCAGGCTGTCGAACCAGCTCAGCACGCGCACCGCCCCGCCCACCCCGGCCAGCGCGCCGCAGAACATCATGGCCAGGATGGTCTCGCGCTCGCTGGAGACGCCCAGCAGGTAGGCCGAGAACGGGTTCTTGCCCAACGCCTTCAGCTTCAGCCCCCAGGTCGTGCCGCGCAGCACAAAGAAGACGGCGGCGAAGGCCAGCCCGGCCAGCACCAGCGACAGCGGGCTAAAGCGCGACTCCATCAGCCGGGGCAGCAGCGCCGCGTCCTGAAAGGGAGCCGTGCCGCGGAACGTGCCCCCCTCCGGCGGCTGCCACGGGCCGGAGATGAGGTAGTTGGTGAGGATGATCGCCAGATTGTTGAGGGCCAGACCGCTGAAGATTTCGTTCACCTTGCCGCGCGTCTTCAGCACGCCCGAGATGGCCGCCCACAGCGCCCCGCCCAGCATAGCCGCGCCGATCTCCAGCGGGATGAGCACCCAGGCCGGCCCGGTCACCTTAAGGGCCACCCAGGAGGCGCAGATCGCGCCGAGGATGATCTGCCCCTCTATACCGATGTTCCACAGGCCGGCGGTGAAGGTGATGAGCAGACCGACCGAACAGAGCACGAGCGGAACCCAGAAGGCCAGCACGCCCAGTATCTTGTCCGAGCCGCCAAAGGCCCCGTCGAGCATCGCCCGGTACGCCTCGGCCGGGCTGGCGTCAAAGAGCAACAGCAGCCCGCTGGTGAACAGCAGCGCCGCCACAATCGGCACGAGCGGCCAGATGCGGGCCCAGAGCAGGCTGCCGCCCATCGCCCGGCTATCCTGATTCATAACCCGACCTCCACGTACGGGCGGGTTTCAAACCCGCCCCTACCACCGGCCCTGTACAGACGGGTTTCAAACCCGCCCCTACTTTTCATGCCTGGCCCCCTATCAAATGACCCAACTCCTCGGCCGACGTCTCGTGCGCGTCGAGCACGCGCGACATTCGCCCGCCGGAGAAGACGGCGATGCGGTCGCTGTGGGCCATGATCTCGTCCAGGTCGGCCGAAATAAAGAGAACGGCCGTGCCGTCCTCTCTCCGTTTGTATAGTAGTTGCCAGGTGTAATCGCTGGAGCGCACGTCAAGGCCGCGGGTCGGATGCTCCAGCAAGAGCAGCTTGAGCGGCGTGTTCAGCAGCGAGAAGAGCAGCCGCTGCTGGTTGCCGCCCGATAGCTCGTCGGCCGTCGTCTCCGGCTGGCCGACGATCTGGTAGGTCTTGATGCGTTCAGCCATCTCCACCCGATTGCCCTTCCAGTCGATGAAGAACTGCTTTTCGGGCCGGGCCAGCACCAGGTGTTCGGTCAGCGTCAGGCCGGCCACCAGCCCCTCCTCCAGCCGGCCGGCGGCCACGTAGCCGACGCCGTAGGCTTGCAGGCGGTGGTAGCCCCAGCCGGTCACGTCCTGGCCGGACAATCGCACCCGGCCGCGCGCCGGTTGCAACAGGCCGGCGCAGGCCTGCATCACCAACCGCTGCCCGCTGCCCTCTAGCCCGGCGAAGCCCAGCACCTCGCCGGCGCGCACCGACAGGTTGATGTTGGGCACGGTCAACTGGTACGTCTCGATGGTCACGTCATCCAGTTCGAGCGCCGGCTGGCCCACCGGGAAGGCGGGGCGCTGGCTGCGCTTGGGAACCTGACCGAACATCAACTCCACCAGTTGTTCGTTCTGGCAGGGCAACTCCTGCTCGCCCACCAGCTTGCCGCGGCGCAGGACGTAGGCGTAGAAGCACAGTTCCTGCACCTCTTCCAGCTTGTGGGAGACGAGGATGACCGTCTTGCCTTCCTCGCGGGCCATCTTGTGCATCGACTCGAACAGAATCTCCTTCTGTTCGGCGCTGATGCCGGTGGTTGGCTCGTCCAGGATGAGCACCTGCGCGCCGCCGGCCAGCAGCCGCACCAGTTCAAGCTGCTGCCGCTCGCCCATCGACAGCGAGTCGATGGTGGCGTTCGGGTCAATATCGAAGCCGTAGCGAGCGGCCAGCGCTTGCAGTTCGGCGCGGGCGCTTTTGTAATCCAGCCGCACCTGGCTGTTGCGGCCGAGCAGGTAATTGTCGATGACGCGGAAGGGGGGCATATCCAGCGGGTCCTGGTAGAGCATGCCGACTCCCTGGGCCAGCGCGTCGGCCGGCGAATGGAAGCGCGCCGGCCGGCCGTCGAGCAGAATTTCGCCGCCGGTGGGGGGCTGGTAACCGGAGAGGATTTTCATCAGGGTGCTCTTGCCGGCTCCGTTTTCACCGACAAGGGCATAGATGGTTCCCGGAAGCAGCGTCATGTTGATGCCATCGTTGGCCCTCACCAGACCGAAGTACTTCCGGATGTCGCGCAGTTCAACCCGCATATGACCTCCCGACAGCTTACTCTCTGCTACGTAGCAGGCCAGTCACACGCTGGGCGGCCGTGGCGGCCTACCCGCTGAATTAGGATAGCGGAATTACGAATTGTTGAACAATGTGATTAATCCTGATTTTGGCATGACATTTATCATGACTATTTACATAGATGGACGAGCGGCCCGAACGCCGTCGCTAGGCCCGCGGCGAAGGGGACGCCGGGGCTTCCTGGCCGGCCAGCGCCGATAGATCGCGTCCGGCGTGCTTCTCGATGAGTTCGCGCTCGTCCAGCAACGCCTGGGTCAGTCCGGACTGGCCGGCCGCGCCGGCCCATTGCAGTGCTTCCCCAACCTCGCGGTAGGCATCCTCATAGCGCCCCTGACGGCGGAGCGACTGGGCGCGCAGGCGGTGGAGTTGGCCGCGCTGGGCGGGGTCGAGCGCGTCGAGGTCGGAGGAGCCGGCCAGCGCCGCATCCATCTCACGTTCGGCGGCCCGCCCGTCGCCGCGCTCCAGTTCATAGGTAGCCGCCAGTTGGTGGGCCAGCGCCCGCTGCCGGGGATCGCGCAGGCCCAGCGCGAGGGCCTGGCGGGCGGCCTCGGCCGTCTCCTTGCCGATGCGCCCCTGCCGATCCACCGCGAGCAGCGCCCGCTGCAAGTGGCCGGCGGCCGACTGGGGAAAGGCGATCAGGAACGCCTCCAGCGCGCGGCGCGCCTGGTGGGTCGCGCCGCCCTGGCGCAGGCTGTCGATGGCCGCCAGTTGGGCCGCCTCGTTGCCCGTCGCGGCGGCCAGCGCCGTGTGGCGCGCCTGGGCCGCGGGGGAGTCGAAGGCGACCATCTCGAACCGGCCGGCGCGGTCGGCGCGCCAGAACCAGAGCAACAGGGCGGCGTGGACGGCGGCCGCGACCCCGCTCAGGACGGGCGTGGTGGCGAAGTCATAGATGGTGCGCCAGTCGCCGATGGGCAGAAAGAGCGAGAAAATGGGGTAGTAGAGCAGCGAGAAGTACAGTTGGAAGCGAAAGGCGCGCAGGCCGAAGTAGCGCAGGGTGCGGCTGGGGTTGCGGCGCAGCCACAGCCAGATGGCCGCGCCGAAGGCCAGCGAGCCGAGTGTGCCGGCGACGGCGATGAGCCAGTTCTGCGCCGGCGTGAAGACCCCGCGCGGCACGACGTAGCCCCAGAAGACGCGGTAGCCGAACTCCACCACCTGCCCGCCGAAGAGCCAGATCGCCACGGCATGGGCAAGCTCGTGCACCAGGACGGCGGGCGGGACGGCCACGAAGAACGCCGCCTGCTCGGCCAGTCGTTGCTTGGCCCCGGTCAGCGGCTCTTGCCGCAACACGTTCCACTGACGGACGATCTGGACGGCGAGTTGAACAGCGCGCCCGACGTAGAGCAGGGCCAGCAGGTTGAATAGGATCGTTATGAACGACATCGGCAACCCAGTTGGCCGATCATAGCGGAGGGCGGCGGTGGCGGCAAACTTTGCGCCTGGTGAAGACCTGACAGGTGAGCGGCCACACGTTTTGTCCCGGTCAGAGCGCTGTTAGCCGCCCACCTGTCAGGTCTAGGAGGGTAGTTAGTCAACGACCCGGCGAGATGTTAAAATGGCGGCGTGGCCGACAAGCGCGAGTTTTTAGCCGAATTGCCCCTTTTTGCCGACCTGAGCGAGGCTGCCCAGGAGGCGATCGCGCGCATCACCACCGAATACACCTTCAGCCAGGGCGCGGTCATCGCCTACCAGCGCGACGTGGCCGACAAGTTCTACATCGTCAAGGAAGGCCGCCTCTTCGCCCGGGCTATCGACACGAACGGTATCGCCCGCGAAACTTATTCCTATCTACCGGGACAGTACTTCAATGACATGTGGCTTTTCGTGCCGGGCATCCATTCGGCCACCATCAAGGGCGCGGAGGACGGGCGGCTGTTGATCATCGAAGGCGCGCCGTTTGCCCGGCTGCTGAAGGAGTATCCGGCCATCATCGATGGGCTGGCCCCGCGCGAGGACAACGACATCCACTATGGGCTGAGTGAAGCGGCCTGGCGCGAGGCGCAAAAGCTCAAGGTGCGCCGGCGCGTGCGCGACTCGTCGGCCCACGCCCTGCTGCCGGAAGAGCGCCTGGAGTACTTCACGCGGCGCAGCGGGTGGCTGTTGCTGGGGCGCATCATCGTGCCGATCCTCTTGATGGTGCTGGGGGTCGTCGCCTTCTTTGTCATACCGACGGGGTCGGGGCTCGCGCGCCTGTCCCGGTTCGCCGTGCCCATCGTTCTGGGGTTGGTCAGCACGGTGTGGCTCACCCTGCGGCTGATCGACTGGCGGGCCGACTACTTTATCATCACCAACCGCCACCTGACCCACCACGAGTTTGACCTGCGCCACTTCCGCATCGCCCTTATCAAGATTCCCATCGGCCAGGTGCAGGCGGTGGAAATCCTCAAGCCGACGTTTCTGGCGAACCTGTTCAACATCGGCTCGGCGCGGGCGACGACGGCGGCCATGGCCGGCGTGATCCTGTTCGACAACATCGACAATCCGGTGGAGGTCAAGAACGTGCTGGAGCGGCTATCCGGCCAGTACCGGACGCTGGAGTCGGCGTTGACCCAGGCGGTGATGCGCCAATCCATCGAAAAGCACTTTGGCATGGATTCGCCGCTGAAGTCGGCCGAGCCGCAACCTGAGCCTTCCCCGTTTCGCCAGGCGCAGCCGGCGGGGTTCCTGGCCCGGCTCATGCATAACTACAGCTGGCGCGTCGAAGAGGGCAACACCATCACCTATCGCAAGAGCCTGTTCATCCTGTTGCGCCAGATCGGGCTGCCGTCGCTGGTCTTCGTGCTCCTGATCGTCTTGCTAATCCTGGGCATCTACCTGGAAGTCCGGGTGTGGGTGGTCGCCCTTGTCCTGGGAATCGGTGGGCTGGCCAACCTGGGCTGGTTCATCTGGCAGTTGGAGAACTGGCACAACGACGTGTTCCAGCTAACCGATCGCTTCGTCATCGACATCGACCGCCAGCCCTTCGGCTTTGGCGAGAGCCGCAAACAGGCGGCCATCAGCAACATCCAGAACGTCGGCGCCACGCGGCCGGGCTTTTGGGCCACGGTGTTCAATTACGGCTTTGTCAGCGTCGATACCGCCGGCACCAAGTCGGAAATCGTCTTCGACTACGTGCCCAACCCGGAGATCATTCAGGGCGACATCTTTCAACGGCTCGACGAGTATCGCCGCCAGCAGCGCATCCGCGAGGGCAGCACCCGCCGCGAGGAGTACGCCCTGCTGCTCGACGTGTATCGGCAGGCGATGGAGCAGGAACGCATCCCCCAGCGCACGCCGTCCGACGCTGATTTGCCCGTGGAAGGAGAAGAATCAGAAGAGGCATGAGCATCCTACCCATCGTGACCATCCCCGACAAGGGGCTGCGCCAGAAGAACCGACCGGTGACCCGCTTCGACGCCGAGCTCCAACAGTTAATCGACAACATGATCGAGACGATGCGCGAGGCCAACGGTGTCGGATTGGCCGCGCCCCAGGTCGGCCGGCCGCTGCAACTGGCTGTCATCGAAACCCTGCCCGACCTGGACGACGAGGGCAATGAGATCGAGGGCACACGCGACCTGTACGTGATTATCAACCCCGAAATTTTCTGGACTTCGCGCGAGGTGACCAGCGGCATCGAGGGCTGCCTGTCCATTCCCGGCTACGTGGGCGAGGTGGATCGGCACGAGTCCATCCGCGTGCGCGGCCAGGATCGCCACGGCCGGAAGTTTCGCATGCGGCTCTACGACTGGACGGCGCGCATCTTCCAGCACGAGATCGATCACCTGAACGGCGAGCTTTACATCGACAAGCTGACCGGCCCGGAGAGCATCTGGACGGAAGAGGAGTACGAAAAGCTCCGTGAGGCGCAGAAGGCCAAGCAGGATGAGCATGATCCGATGATGGGGGATTGATATGTCTTTAACGCGCGATGACGTAGCCAAGATCGCCCACCTC
>NZ_JAYRVJ010000321.1:0-4048 GCF_041918635.1 Promineifilum sp. (SeqCode) | reverse complement strand
TAAATGGGATGAGTGCTATGCTTGGACTTGGCGTAGGCACTGTGGCAGCGCCAGGTAGAGTTTGGCGGGCGTCGTCATTATCGCTTGGTATCAGTCAATCATTGTCGCGTTGCCATTCGGCACACATTGTGGTATATATGAACATAGAGCACGTGAACTGGAATGATGAAAAGAATGAGTGGTTAAAGCAAACTCGAGGCGTGTCATTTGAGAGAATTGCATCCCTCGTTTTACAGAGTGACATCCTCGATGTAATCGATAACCCGAATCAGGCGCGGTATCCAGGGCAGCAAATGCTAGTGGTCGAAATTGACAATTACGCTTACTTCGTGCCGTTCGTTGAACAGGGTGGGCGAGCTTTTTTCAAGACGATCATTCCCAGCCGCAAAGCCACGCGAACATATCTCAGGAAGAAATGAAGATGGATGATATAGTTGACCCAAATGACAAAGAACTAAACGCACAGCTAGATGAAGAAGAACGCGAGATTCTCGAATCCTACGAACGAGGTGAATGGGTTCCAGTTCCAGATAAAGAGGCCGTCATTGCACGCCTTCAATCTTACGCCGATGCTACCCTCCGCAAAGATCGCCGCGTCAACATTCGCCTCACCGGCCATGACCTTGCGGCGCTGCAAAACATCGCGCTGGAAGAGGGCATCCCTTATCAGACGTTGATGTCCAGCATCCTGCACAAGTACGTCACCGGCCGCCTGGTCGAACGGCCGCGTTCCATACCGCAACAAGCGACCTACACCGTGCAGGAAGAGCGCGGCTCTTACGACGACTGAGCTAAAATCCGTCCCCTTCTGTCGCCATCCGTAGCCATTTCTTAACGGTTTATTGGTTAAGGCTCCTCAATGAATCCAACCGCCCGCGCCGACGGCCGAGCCCTGGCCGACCTCCGCCCCATTTCATTTGACGTCGGCTTCACCCATTGGGCCGAAGGCTCCGTGCTAGCCCGCTTCGGCGCGACCCACGTTCTGTGCAACGTCACCATCGAGAACAGCCTGCCGTCGTGGCTGAAAAACCGCACGCCGCCCCAGGGCTGGCTGACGGCCGAGTACGCCATGCTGCCGCGCAGCACGCTGACCCGCAGCCCGCGCGAACAGCGCTGGCCGAAGGGACGCACGCAGGAAATCGGCCGGCTGGTCGGCCGCAGCCTGCGCGCCGCGCTCGACCTGTCACTGCTGGGCGAGCGGACGCTAACGGTGGACTGCGACGTGTTGCAGGCCGACGGCGGCACGCGCACGGCGGCCATCACCGGCGGCTGGCTGGCCGTCGCCCTGGCCCTGCGGCCGCTCATTGAGGCGGGGACGCTGCCCGCGGCCGTGCTGATCCGCCAGATCGCCGCCGTCAGCGTCGGTCTGGTTGGTGGGGCGGCGCTGCTCGATCTCGACTATAGCGAGGATGTCGCCGCCGAGGTCGATCTCAACGTGGTCATGACCGCCGCGGGCGAATTCGTGGAGGTGCAGGGTACAGCCGAGGGCGCGCCGTTCGGCCGCGACCAGTTCGACACGCTGCTCGACCGCGCCGCCGCCGGCATCCGCGACCTGTGCGCGCTCCAGACGCGAGCGCTTGGCGGTGATGCCGGCGTTGTAATGCGCTCGTTAATGGGATGATTGTATAATCAATAATAGTACGTAGGGCGAGGCAACCGGGAAATAGGTAGCTATCCGACTGAGCAATACATCCCGGTTCCCTCGCCCCTATTGTAGATCGTCAAGCAGGCCAACAGAGGCGGGAGTACCTCTGCAACGGGAAAACCATATCAGTGAGCACAAAAGTTGATTTCAAGCGGGAGGCGACCGCCCTCTTCGACGACATGGTGCGCGTCCGCCGCGACCTGCACCGCCACCCCGAGCTCGGCTTCCAGGAGACGCGCACGGCCGGCATTGTGGCCGAGACGTTGACCGAACTGGGCCTGGAGGTGCAGACCGGCGTCGGCCAGACCGGCGTGGTGGCCCTGCTGGAGGGCGCGCGCCCCGGCCCCTGCGTCCTGCTGCGCTTCGACATGGACGCCCTGCCCATTCAGGAGGAGAGCACCCACAGCTACGTCTCGGCCAGCCCCGGCATCATGCACGCTTGCGGCCACGACGGCCACGTCTCGATGGGCCTGGCCCTGGCGCGCATCTTTGCCAGGCGGCAGCGCGAGATGGCCGGGACGCTGAAGTTCCTCTTCCAGCCGGCCGAAGAGGGGCTGGGCGGCGCGCTGGCGGTCATGGCCGATGGCGTGCTGGAGGAGCCGCGGCCGGACGTGGCCCTGGCCATGCACCTCTGGTCACCCGTGCCGGTGGGCAAGGCGCGCGTGGTGGACGGGCCGTGCATGGCCTCGTCCAGCGTCTTCACCATTACCGTGCAGGGCAAGGGCGGGCACGGGGCCGCGCCGCACATGGCGACCGATCCCATCCTGGCCGCGTCCCACATCGTCGTCGCCCTGCAAAGCATCGTCAGCCGCAACACCAACCCCCACGAGAGCATTGTCGTCTCCATCGGCGAGTTCTCGGCCGGGACGACGTTCAATGTCATCCCGGAGCGGGCGGTGTTGAAGGGCACGGTGCGCAGCTACGACACCGCCTCCCACCGCATGGTCTACCGGCGCATCCTGGAAATGGTGACGAACGTGGCCGTGGCTTACGGCTGCCGGGCGACGATGGAGACGGTGGCGATCGTGGCCGCCGTGGTCAACGCGCCGGAACCGACGGCCGTAGTGCGCGCCGCGGCGTGCGAGGTGCTGGGCGCGGAGAATGTGGTCGAGCACCGCACAATGGCCGCTGAGGACATGGGCTACATCATGAGCGATATCCCCGGCTGCTACTTCTTCGTCGGGTGCAGCAACGGCGAAGCGACCAACTTCGCCCACCACCACCCGCGCTTCGACTTCGACGAGCGGGCCATGGTCGACGGCGTGACCATCATGGCCAAAGCCGCGGCCCAATACGTCATGAATTAACCACGGATTTAGCGGATGAACACGGATTGAGTCTTTGATTCAATCCGTTCGTATCCGTCAAATCCGTGAGAATCCGTGGTTAGTTCATTCCCCCTCAACGACCTGAAAGCGGTGGCGGGCGCTGGCCTGAGCCCCACCGCTGTCGTAGACGGTCACCACCAGCGTGAACCACTCGCCGACGCGCTCGGCGTTGGTCGGCTCCACCTCGACCTGATCGCTCAAGTGAAAGGGATTGATATCGTCGCTGCCGAAGCCGGCGATCGACCACTCGGCGCGGGTGGCATTCTCGCTGATGATGGTCAGGGCGGTCACCTGGTTCAGCGGCGCTTCGGCCGGGCCTTCGATGGTGACGGCCAGCGCCGGGGCAGGCGTGCCCTCCGCGGGCGGGGCGTCGGCGGCGCGCAACTGGATCAAGCCGAAGACGCCGGCGATGACCGCTGTCAGCAGCGTGGCCGCCGCGCCGATGAGGGCGATGACGACCTGGGTATTCCACTCCCCCTGGTCATTGCGGAAGATTCTGCGCATGGGGTTTAAGAAGAAGAATCCACAGATTTCGCAGATTACGTAGATTTTAAGAGGCTACTCTGCGTAGTTCATGTTACCCACTAAATGCTTGGTTGAAAAATCTATCCCCTACGTTTGGGGGATGGGCGCATAGTATAGGAGGCCAGACCGGCCGCGTCAAACCGTGACGCCAGACCTCTGAGGCCTGGCCTCTTGAGCGTGCCCGTTCCCACATTCTGACAGATAATCCTCCCATGACCTCCACCGACCCTTCTACTCCTAACACCGTCCTCCTCGCCGGCGGCGTCGGCGGGGCCAAGCTGGCCGACGGGCTGGCCCGCGTCTTGCCGCCGGAGCGGCTGACGGTCATCGTCAACACCGGCGACGACTTCCGCCACCTGGGGCTGCCCATCTGCCCCGACCTGGATACGGTCATGTACACCCTGGCTGGCGTCAGCAATGACGAGACGGGCTGGGGACGCGCCGGGGAGAGTTGGCGGGCGGTGGAAGAGGCCGGCCGGTTAGGCGGGCCGGACTGGTTCCGCCTGGGCGACCTCGACCTGGCGACCCATCTGACACGCGCTCACTGGCT
>NZ_JAYRVJ010000320.1:0-4283 GCF_041918635.1 Promineifilum sp. (SeqCode) | reverse complement strand
GTCAGTCATGTCGCGCTCGACGGCGCGGGTGGATGAGTGGCTGGCCGCCCACCCCCACTTCCACGCCCGCTACATCATCCCCGCCGGCCTGAAGTGGGAGATCCGCGACAAGCTGGACCAGGCCAATATCAACGAGCGCGTGCTCTTCCCGGGGCTGGACGGGTTGAGTTCGTGGCTCAAGCGGCACTACAAGTCTAGGGACTAGGTTCCAGGGGCCAGGGAAGAGCACTCTTCCCTGGCCCCTGGCCCCTGGCCCCTAACCCCTAGCTTATGATCCCTTACGACGATTTCGGCGGGCGCGGCCCGCTACTGCACTTCTCGCACCCCAATGCGTATACGCCGGGGTGTTTTCGGCAGTTCCTCGGGCCGTTCACGGCCCGCTACCGCGTGCTGGCGGCGCACCACCGGCCGCTGTGGCCCGGCGGGCAGGACGGGGGTGGCCTTGCCGGCCGGCCGGAAGCGTTCATCCACCTGAGTTGGGACGGCGTGGCGGATGACCTGCTACGCTTCTTCGACGAGCAGCGCCTCGAAGGGATCACCGGCGTGGGCCACTCGCTGGGCGGGGTGGCGACGATGCTGGCGGCGCGCAAGGAGCCGGAGCGCTTCCGGGCGCTGGCGCTCATCGAGCCGGTCTTCCTGCCGCCGGCGGTGCTGGCGGCGGCGCGGGCGCACCCGCAGGCCGCCGCCGCGCAGCCGTTCGTCCTGGCCGCGCGCCGCCGCCGCGACCGCTGGCCCAGCCGCCAGGACGCCTTCGAGCGCTTCCGAGCCAAGCCGGTCTTCGACGGCTGGTCGGACGAGGCGCTGTGGGACTATGTGAACCACGGCCTGCGCGACGACCCGGCCACGGGCGAGGTAGCGCTGCGCTTTCCGCGCGAGTGGGAGGCGCACATCTATTCGCACCCGCCGACGAACGTGTGGGAGGCGCTGCCGGGGCTGACGACGCCGACGCTGGGCGTGCGCGGGGCGACCAGTGACACGCTCTTTCCCGACGCCTGGGCCTTGTGGCAGACGCTCCAGCCGGCAGCGACGTTCGTGGAGATGGCGGAGGTGGGCCACATGCTGACGATGGAAGCGCCGGCCAGGGCGGCGGAGGTGGTGATAGGGTGGTTAAAAGGGTTGCCGATGGGACGCCAATGAACCGGATGGCGCGCTGTTTTTGCAGCCGGTTGGCCTGGCGTATGTGACCACCTCGATTACAATGTGGTCACATTATTGAGTTAAGTGGAGGCGCAGCGATGGACGAGCGTGTGGGCATCCGCGAGTTGAAGTCCGGGTTGAGCGAGTATCTGCGCCGGGTGAAGGCGGGGGAAACGATCGTCATCACCGAGCGCGGGCGGCCGATCGGCCGGATTGTGCCGGAGGGACTGACGCTGGCAACGTTTGACCGGCCGCTATGGGAGGCGGCGGCGGGGATGGGGTTGGCGGTGTTGCCGGAGATGCTGTAGGGCGGGTTGGCAACCCGCCCTACAGTTACAGCTTGCGGCGCTTGGCGGCGGCCCAACCGAGAAAGAGGGCCAGTGGCAGGATAAGGGTAGTGCCGCAGATTTGCAGGCCGACACCCGGAGCGCTGGCCTCCCCGACTGGATCGCTGGCGTCCCCGCCGGCCTCGGCGACGGCGGTGGGGGTGACGTCGCCGGTCTGGGCAAGGGGCTGATCGGGCGAGGCGACCGCCGGGGACGGCGGCGATCCAGCGCCGGCCGCGGCGGTGATGCGGTAGGCCGCGCCATCCACGACGATAAGCACCTCCTCGCCCAGCGCCAGCGCCTGGCCCAACTCCGGCCGGTCGCTGAGTAGCGCGAAGTAGGCCTCGGAGGCGAAGGGCACGACGGACGGCTCGCCCGCGTCGGGGTTGTAGGCGGTGTCGATCCAGATGCCGTCGCGCAAGAAGAACGTCCGGCTGCCGACGGCCTGGACGACCGGCCCGGCGACCGCGCCCCCGTCGGCGGCGGGCATCACCGTCGGCAGGGCCAGCGGCGCTTCGGCCGCGGCCATCTCCCCCTCCACGGCAGCCCGGTCAACCGCCGCCTCACCGCTCACGGCCGGTGGAGCTTCCAGCGCGTCGGCCGCCTCCTCCAGCGTCGGGACGCCGCCCGTCTGCGCGGCAATATCATCCTCTTCTATGAGGAAGCTGGTGTAGGGGGTGATGATGCCGTAGCGGGTGCTGAGAGCGACGATGCTCTGCACCAATTCGGGGTTCTCGCCGCCCAGGCGGATCTGCTGCATCAGGTGGCCGATGGCCCGCGTGGCCCACAACCGGGGGATGAACGCCGGCCCGCCCTCGTCGCGGAAGGTCTGGTCGGGGTAGGTGAAGGTCTGCAGCCGGCCGTTGGTCGTGCCGGTCAGCACAATCGTGGCCGGCCCGCCGTCGCGGTAGCGGCCGGCGACGACGAGCTGCGTGCCGGCAAAGAGGTCGGGCAGTTGTACAGGATACACCTGATCGACGCGCACGCCGCCGGTGTCGAGGGCGATGTCGGTCAGCACCGGCGCGCCAACGCGGGCGTAGAAGGCGCTGACGGCCTCATCGACCGCCTGACCGGGACGGACGTAGGTAGTCGCGCCGCGGTGGTTGGCGGCCAGCGTATCCAGCAGGGTCGTGTCCACGTCGTCGCCGACGCCGAAGGCGAAGAGGCGGGCGTTGTCGGGCAGGGCGCCGGCCACGCTTTGCAGCAGCAGTTGGGTGTCGGTGATGCCCTCAGTCGCCACGCCGTCGGTCAGGAAGAGAATGGTCGTCGGCCGGGCGGGATCAACCAGAGCCGCCGCGTCCAGCAGCGCGCCGCTGATGTTGGTGCCGCCGACGGGGGCAAGGCTGTTGATGTACTGCTGGTAGTCGCCGGGCTGGTCGGCCGGCGCTGCCGCCGGGGCGGGCAGCAGCGTTGGCTCGTAGCGGCTGACGCCGGTGCTGAAGCTGACCAGGGCGAAGCGGTCTTCGGGGTTGAGGTGGCCGATGACGTAGGCCGCGGCGGCCTGGGCCTGGGCCATCTTCTCCCCCTCCATGCTGCCGGAGGTGTCGAGCACGATGATGAGGTCGCGGGCCACCACCTCGCCCGGCTCGATGCCCGGCGCGACGAGCAGCAGGAAAAAGCCATCCTCGCCCGGCTCCTTGTAGCTGAGCAGGTTCAGGCCGATCTGCTCCGGCGAGACGGTGTAGTAAAGTTCGAAATCCCCTGCCGGCGTCACGTTATTATCCTCATAGCCGGCGACGGCGCGGAACTCGTCCGGCCGGTCGATGGCGACAGGGTGGCTGGGGGAGTAGACGGCGCGGATGGCCTCGTCGGAAGCGATCTCGACGCGGATGCGCTGCTTGTCGAGCGGGGTATTGGTGTAGAGATCGCTCGACTGGGGGTACACGTAGCGCAGCGCGCCGGCCTCGGCCGTCAGCAGGTGGGTGTACTCGATCTCGATCAGCCGCTCTTCGCCGGGCGGGATGGGGAAGACGTTGGCCTGGATGGCGTCGTGGCCGACGTATTCGAGCAGGGCGGGGTCGCGCAACTGGCGGACGATGGCGTCATAGATGGCGCGGGCCTCACCGGCCGGCAGGAGCTTGGCCTCGATGGGCTGGCCGTCGACCCACATGGTCAGCTGCGAGACGGCCGCGCCCTCCGGCAGGGGGAAGAAGTACGTCCCCTCCAGCATCCAGTCATTGGGGTTGCGGAAGAGCTGTTCGACGTGGGTGGTGGCGACCTGGTCTTCGATGGTCACGTCGACGCGCTGGTAGGCGATCTCCAGCCCCTCCATGCGCCAGACGGGCGGGCAGTCATCGATGCAGATGGGCGGCTCAATAGGCGGCCGCGGCTCGTCGATGGGCGGCGGGACGACGGGCTGCTCGGTGACGCGGGGGGGAACCTGGGCGCGTGGGACAGGATTCTTATCCTGTGAGGAGGGGACAAACACAGGATAAGAATCCTGTGCCACGGCCAGAGCGGCGTTCAGCCCAGCCAGCAGCAGGACGAGGATGAGCAGGGGGAGTCTCTTCTTCATGATCTTCCTCCGGAAGAGCGATCCGCGGATTTCGTAGATTAAAGAAGCGCACGCCAGGCGCGCCAAGGATGCGAAGAACGTCAAGCTTTGCTTTCTTTGCGCGCTTTGCTTCTTTGCGTTCTTTGCGTGAGCCTCTTACGCCGCGGATGCTTTACTTCTGTTCTAGAGACGAGGGAGGAGGGAGGAAGGTTCCCACCAACACGTTGTTACCGGATTGATACCACCTTGTGACCATCTTTCTCCCCCTGTCCTTTATCCTAAGATCTACAGCGATGGCGCTCCAGGGCCACCCCATGGGTTGAGAG
>NZ_JAYRVJ010000319.1:0-15885 GCF_041918635.1 Promineifilum sp. (SeqCode) | reverse complement strand
CCTGACTATAATTGTTCTGTCAAATTGAGATGAACTGATGACAAATTGCGGAAGTGGAAACCTGGCAAAACAGTTGCCCGGGCGTTAGGGGGTGCGTTGATCTTGTCCACGTCCGCCGAGCCCCCCAGTCCCCATCCTCGCCGTCACCTGATCCCACATGATGGCCGTCATTCACCCACGGTGATGCCGCCCATCGGGTTAACTGTGCCCGTTGGGCAGTTCGGCGCGCCGGCCCGCGCCACAAGTAGTGAGCTTTGATGTTGACCTTCGTCCTGGTTGCCACCGGCACCATCGGCTTCATGATCTTTCTCACGGCGCTCTACGTCGCGGCCGAGTTCTCGACGGTCGCCGCGCGCCGGACGCGGGTCAGCCAGATGGCGGCCGGGGGCGACTCGCTGGCTAAGATGCTCTTGCCCTTCCTGGAGGACAGCCGCAAGCTGGATCGCTACGTCGCCGCCTGCCAGGTGGGCATCACCATCTCGTCGCTTGTTCTCGGCGCCTACGCCCAGGGGGCCATCGGCACGCGCCTGACCGGGCCGCTGACGGAGTTGCTCGGCGCGGTCATGTCGCCCACCGGCGCGGCCCGTCTGGCCCAATCGCTCTCGGTCATCTTCGTGCTCGTGTTCATTACCGCCCTGCAAGTCATCCTGGGCGAGCTTTTCCCCAAGTCGCTGGCGATCCAGTATCCCGAGGGCGTCGCCCGGGCGGTCGTCTGGCCGATGCGTATCTCGCTGGTGCTGTTCGCGGTGCCCATCTGGATCTTCAACGGCAGCGCCAACCTGCTGTTGCGCCTGCTGGGCCGCAACACGCGCGAGGCGGTGGGGCGGGCGCACTCGGCCGAGGAGATCGAGTTGCTGGTGACGGAAAGCCACGAGGGGGGGTTGCTCGACGACAACGAGCGCCGGCTGTTGCGCAACGCCCTGCGTATGCGTGACCTGACCGCGCGCCAGGTGATGGTCCACCGCACGCGCATGTTCGCCGCGCCGGTCGAGACCAGCGCGCTCGATCTCATTCATGTGGCCATCGACAATGGCTACTCGCGTATCCCTCTCTACCGCGATTCCATCGATGAGATCGTCGGCTTCGTCCACATTAAGGACGTGTTTCGTCTGTACCACCAGAACATCAGCGACGTGAGCAGCGTCATACGGGAGGTCGTCTACGTGCCGGAGACGCTGGCCGTCACCGACGTTTGGGAACAACTGGAACTGCACAAGCGCTATCTGGCTATCGTCTTCGACGAGTTCGGTGGCACGGCCGGCTTGCTGACGTTGGAAGACCTGATCGAGGAGATCTTCGGCGAGTTGCAGGACGAGTTCGACGACGAGGCGGCCATCATCGCCCGCGACAAGGAGGGGCGCGTCTATCTGCGCGGCGACCTGTTGGTGACCGACGTGAACGAATACCTGGAGCTGGAGTTGCCGGAAGACGCCGCCGACACGCTGAGCGGGCTTGTTTTCAGCGGCCTGGGCCGCCCGCCCACAGCCGGCGACGAGGCGCGCTTCGGCGACGTGCTCATCCGCGTCGAGGCGATGGAAGACCTGGGCGTGGGCGAGCTGTCGCTGCTGTTGCCGCCGCGCGAGACGGATTCGGATTCGCCGTTCACGGAATGGGATGTGGCCGAGCATGATTAAGTTCCTGCTTCTGGGACTTGGGTTGCCGGGCATGAGCCTGTTGCTGGCGGCCGCCACGTCGGGCGTCCAGACGGCCGAGGCGTCGCTGCCGTCGGCCACCACGCTCATCATCCCCTTCCTGATCATCCTGCTGTTGGTCATCATCAACGGCGTTTTCGTGGCCGCCGAGTTCGCCATCATCGGCGTGCGCGATACCCAGATGGAGCAGTTAGCCGACGAGGGCAACCGGGTGGCCGGTCACGTGCTGCAAACCCTGGATTTGCGTCCCAAGCTCGATCACTACATCGCCACCGCCCAATTGGGCATCACGCTGGCCTCGCTCGGGCTGGCGATGTACGGCGAGCCGGCCATCGGCCACTTCGTCGAGCCGTACCTGGAAGCGGTGGCCGGCATGACCCCGGCGACGGCGGCCACGGTCAGCTACATCGTCGCCCTGTCGCTGCTGACCTATCTCCACGTCGTCATCGGCGAGATGGTTCCCAAGGCGCTGGCCCTGTCCAACGCCTCAGCCATGGCCCTGACGCTGGATCAGATGATGCGTTTCTCCGGCGCTATCCTCAACTATCCAGTGCATGCGCTGAACAGCATCGGCAACCTGTTGCTGCGTCTGTTCCGCATCCCACCGGCTGAGGGGCACGACCGGCTGATGGCCGCCGATGAGCTGGAACTGATCGTCGCCGAGAGCGCCGAGGGCGGCCTGATCGAGGACGAGGAAGAGGAGATCATCCGCAACATTTTCGACTTCAGCGAGCGCACCGTCGGCCAGGTGATGACGCCGCGCCGCCGGGTGCAATTGCTGGATGTGACGTGCAGCCAGGAGCAGTTGATCCGCATCGTGACGGAAAGCACGCACAGCCGGTTTCCCATCTACGAGGCCGATCCCGATCACATCGTCGGCATTTTGCACCTGAAAGACCTCATCCGGCTGACGCTCCGGCCAAACGGCCCCTTCGACCTGCGCCTCATCATACGCGCCGCCCTGGAAGTGCCGGAGGACTTCCGGGTGGATCGGCTGCTGGCGACATTCAAGAAGCAGAAGATCCACATGGCGATCGTGCGTGACGAGTTCGGCGGTATCGCCGGGGTGGTGACGCTGGAAGACCTGGTGGAAGAGGTCGTCGGCGAGGTGCGCGACGAGTTCGACCAGGAGCGCGAGCCTTACGTCCCCATTGCCCCCGGCGTGATCGAGGTGTCGGGCGACTATTTGCTCGACGATCTGGCCGAAGATGTCTATATTGGCGAGGATGACGAACTGCCTGACGTAGAAACGGTCGGCGGGCTGATCGTCACATTACTCCGCCGTCCACCCGCTCGCGATGACGACGTGACCTATCTCGGCCACATCCGGTTCACCGTCCTCGACGTGGATCGGCTGGCCGTGACGCGCGCACGCGTCGAGTTCCCCGTCAGTGGGGCGGGGCAGGGGACGGACGGAGACAAAGAAGAAGAGTGAGGCCGGCCGCGCCGGACTCTCACACCAACAAAGGAGTCACACTTCGATGAGTCTGTTGCAGACAATTCATGGCGAACTTCGCTGGCTGGTGGCGCTTGTCGCCGTGGCCGTCATTATCAAGTTCCTGATCGGCTGGCTGGGCAAGCGCCAGTACGCGCCGATTGATCGCACGTTGTTGATGGCCTATACGATCCTGTTGGACATCAACGTCCTGCTGGGGCTGATCATCCTGCTCTTCGGTGGCGGGTTTAACGGGCCGCGGCTGGAGCACGCCACGACGATGCTCCTGGCGGCCATTTCGGGCCACATGACCACCATCTGGCGTAAGTCGTCCGATTCGACCACCAAGTACCGCAATCAGCTATTGCTCGTCCTGCTGTCGTTGGTGCTGGTCTTCTTTGGCGTCTGGCGGCTGCGCGGTAGCTTCATTTCGTGGCCGTAGGCGTGGCGAACTGGTTCGCTCTTATTCGCTGCTAGCAAAAACCGGCGGGTGGATCGAGAGCGATCCACCCGCCGTTTTTTGTATTAAGGGAACGGCTTCAGGCAAACCTGCCTACAACTCGTACAGCTCCCCGAACTTCGCCGTGGCATAGCGCATGAAGGCGGCGTGGCCGAGTGGCTGGCCGGTGACGCGCCGCACCAGCTCGCCGGGCGTGAACTTCCGGCCATGGCGGTGGATGTTCTCGCGCAGCCAGGCCAGCAGCGCCGTCGTCCGTCCCTCGGCCAACTCGGCCAAGATAGCCGGGTCGGCGGCCGTCGCCGTCTCGAAGAACTGCGCCGCGTAAAGGTTGCCCAGGGCGTAGGTCGGGAAGTAGCCGAAGCCCGGCCGCGACCAATGCACGTCCTGCAGGCAGCCCTGGCTGTCGTCCGGCGGGGTAACGCCCAGCAATTCGCGCATCTTCTCGTTCCAGGCCGCCGGCAGGTCGGCCACGGCCAGGTCGCCGTTGAGCATGGCCTGCTCCAGCTCGAAGCGCAGGATGATGTGGAAGTTGTAGGTCAGTTCGTCGGCCTCGACGCGGATGAACGACGGCTGCGTCTTGTTGATAGCGCGATAGAACGCCTCGGCCGTGTGGCCGCCCAGCGCCTCCGGGAAGAGCGCCTGCAACGCCGGGAAGTGGGCATGCCAGAAGCCCCGGCTGCGGCCGACGATGTTCTCCATCATGCGCGACTGCGACTCGTGGATGCCCAGCGACGTGCCGCGGGCCAGCGGCGTGCGCGCCAGTTCGGCCGCCGTGCCCTGCTCATACATGGCGTGGCCGCACTCGTGCAGCGTGCCAAAGAGGGATGGGCAGAGGAAGTCGGGATACCAGCGCGTGGTGATGCGGGCGTCGTTGCGGCTGAGGCTGGTGGCGAAGGGGTGGATGACCGTGCCCAGGTGGCCGCGGTTGAAATCGTAGCCGATGGCCTCGGCCACGGTGCGGGCGAACGCTTTCTGCCGCTCCACGTCGTAGGGCTGGTGGAGCAGGCTGTCGTCGATCTTCACCGGGCTGCGGTCGATGGCCTCGCGCAATGGGACAAGCTCCGCCTTCAGGTCGCTGAAGATGGCGCGCACCTCGGCCGTCTTCATGCCCAACTCGTACTTGTCGAGCAGGGCGTCGTACTTCTCATCCTCATAGCCGTAGAGTTCGGCCATCTCCTGGCACAGGCCGACGACCTGCTCCAGCCAGGGACGGAAGATGGCGAAGTCACTTGCGGTCCGGGCCTGCACCCACGCCTCGCGCGCCTGGCCGCTGACGGCCGACGAGCGGGCGACGAATTCATCGGGCAGTTTGCGGGCGTCGGCATAGTTACGGCGCAGCAGGCGGATGAGGCTGGCCTCGTTGCTATCGTACGCCGCGCCATCAAGCTCCGCGGCGGCGTCCTCGATCAGCCCGCCGAACTCGTCCGAGGTGGACATGCGATGGATGAGACTGCTGAGCGTGGTCATCTGGGCGATGCGCTCGGCCGCCCCGCCGCGCGGCATGTTCACCTCGCGGTCCCAGGACAGCAGGGCGGCGGCCTTGTTCAGGTCGTCGAGTTCGCGAACTTTTTCTAGCAGGGAGTCGTAGTGGGACATAAGGGGTGTGTCTCCTGTGAGTTGGATGAGGTTCATGGATACTGTCCCGCAGCGATGAGGGCTATCCTCTCCGAAAGTCGACTGGGGTGATTCAATTCCAGGATGGATAGTGTTACGCGCGCCTCGGCCGTTAGCGGAACAAGGTTAGCGCCTTCCAGCGCAAAATGTTCGAACCAGATTTGTTTACGAGGGTTAAAGAAAGGAACCAGATCGCCGGATATTGGGTCAATCGAACCTAAGTCAGAGCCTTTGGCCCGATTGCAGTAAGGGCAAGCTAAAGCAAGGTTGTCCAGGTTTGTAACGCCGCCATGTTTTTCGGAGATGACATGTTCCATCTCAAACGGGAATAAGGCGGCTATCTGTGGATGGCGGCAGTACTCACAGCGATCGCCGGCTCTAGCGATCACCTGCCGGCGGAGCGTTGCCGGAACGTAAGTCATTCGGCTTTGCTAAGGTCTTTTAGGGCACGCGCCTTGGCTAAGCGGATCAGATGCTCAAGCATCAAGTATCGTTCTAGTTCCGTTTCCGCTTCGCGAGATATAGTACCAGACTTGCTTTGCTGTAACAGTTCGGAGAATCGTGCCACCATGTCTGATGATGGGCGGATGGCCAGAATTTGCTCTGGTCCAGGACGACTAGCAAGCAAGCCAATAATGGCTTCGGCGTCTTGGGGGCCATCAGCTAATGGGCTTTCTACTTCTCGCAGCCCAAGTTCCAGCAACTCTGGTAACCTGTCTTCATATGCCCGAAGTTGCCGCCCCAACTTCTCCGGTACTTCTATTGTGATCAACATCGTATCTTACCCAGTAGTGTTAAAGGATCACAAAGGATCGTATGATCCTCAACGCCTTTTCGCAAGAGTATAGAGTCTGCAGCTTCAGACGCGGACGGCCTTATTAGATAGGTATGTTCAGACTTGTCATGGCTGCCAGTAATGGCCCATGATCTGACAACCCCGCCGCCGGCCCACCCGTATACGACATGAACGCCCACACCCCGACGCAAGCCATCGCCAACACCACCAGAATGCCGATAATCGTCAGCGTCAGGCACGTCCGCGCGCAACCGACGCTGCCGGCCGGCAGGGTGCGCACCTTGGATCCGGGCGCGCCGGGCACGGGTCGGACGGAGCCAACCGGCCGGCCAGCGGTGGCGCGCCGGGCCGGTTCGGCGCGCGGCGGCGACTCAGGCGCGGCGATGACCCGCGCGCGAGGGCGCTCGCGGACGGGCGGCCCAGCCGGCGGCGGCAAGGGTACACCGATGGCCCCTTCGCCCCGGCAGCCATAGGCCGTGCAGTGATTGTTGTTGGCCTCCCAGCAGTGGGCGTGGTGGCGGCTGCCGTCCTCCGGGCAGACGACGATCTGGTCGCCGGCGGCGAACTCCTGCTTGCACAGGGCGCAGGTCTGCCCCAGAAAAGCCGAGGTTTCGCCGATGCGGTGGGCGCGAATCATTTAGGGGTTGATTTTGATCTGGTCGAGCAGCCAGCGCCAGAAGCGCTGGAACAGGGTCATGCGCTCCACCTGGCGCTTCTGCTCTTCCTTCAGGCGGCGGGTCTGGGCGCTGGGGCCGGTGCCGCCGTTGACCGAGGGCGCGGGCAGGTCGGTGTACTTCACCTTCAGGACGGGCTTGGTGTTCTTGCCGTAGACGTGGAACTTGTCGCTGCCGCAGCCGAGGACGGCGCACTTGCCGCCGCTCTGCTCCCAGCAGGCGCGGTGATAGAGCGTGCCGCACTTGTCGCAGACGACAGGAACCAGCGCTGGACCGTCGGTGTGGTTCTCCACCGCGTTGCCGCATATCGGGCAAGACAGGCTGAGGCGGTTGGCCTCGCTGATGTCGTTGTCCGTGATGCGCATGAAAGGTTCTTCTCTCGCATCCATAGACCGGTACTCGGAAGCGGCGACGCGCCCATTGGCCCGGCCATTTATGGCCGACCCCGTCCCGTTCACGCGCTCGCTCGCTTCTGACCCTTGATTATACACTATTTCGCGCCTCCGATCTCAATAGCCTCGTTCTCATTCGAAGCGTATATACGGATTGCAGGGGGGCTAAGAACTGAGCCACGATGTTGTCAACTGCTACCTCAAGTCTGCCTAATCTCCCCAATCTGCGGATGATTCTTCTCACCACGAATTGGCCGCCCAGTCCGGCCACGGGAAGTCGTAGCGGTTCACCTTTGTCTTCTGGCGGTTCCAGCAGAAGAAGCCGCTCGTGCGCGCCCGCGGGTCGAGGACGTAGGCCACGTGCCAGATCTGCGTGAAGAAGTTCTGGTGGATGAACAGATCCATCCCTGACAGGAAGATGCCAAAACCGGGATGCGTGTGATACCAGCCGACCATCACCGCGCTCTCGTCCGGGTAGCGCTCCCAGAGTGTGTCATTCAGGTAGCGCCAGCTTTCGGGCGTATAGGTCACGCTCGCGCCGTGCATGACGGTGTGCTTGGCGATGATGCTGTCGATGACGTGCACGACGTAGCGGCCGTCCGGCTGCTTCTCCGGCCGCCGGCCGATCATGACGCCGGCCACCTCCCGATCAAGGCTGCTCAGGGCGTGGGCCTGCATGGCTCGCAGCGGCGCTTCATCCAGCAGGATGTCCACCGCCGCGCCACCGGACGCCGCCAGCGGCAGCCGCTCCCCGGCCACGCGCACCCGCGCCTGGCTGGGGATAATCGTCGGCGCTTCCGGCTTCGCCGCTTCCACTACGGCCGGCTCAACCGGCGGGGGAGGGGCCGGCGGCGGTTCCGGTTGGGGTTCAGGCTCCGGTTGTGCTTCGGCTGCCTCTGTTTCTGCGACTGGAGCGGGTGTGGTCTCATCGGCCGGCTCCGGCGCGGTCTCGGCCGGCGGCTCAACCAGAATAATGGCGTGTTCCACCCACTCCTCGACCTCGTCCACCGCCCGGCCCTGCTCGTCCAGCGCCGTGACCGCAATCTCCACGCGCGCCTCTTCCTGAAGCTGGTGCAGGGTGATGGCCTGGTAGGTGTCCCAGACGTCAGCCTCCAGCGCGTCGCCATAGGCGCGCAGTTCGGCCAGCGTGCATTCCGACAGCGGCTTGGCCCGCCCGCCAACCGGGATGCGGTCGGCCGGGGCCAACGTCACGGTCAGGGAGGCCGTCTCGTCCTGGCCGGGCAACTTGAGCGTAATTTGCGCAGCGTAGGTTACGTCAGTGTGATCAGTCATAGAATGAGCTATAGCAGTGAGCCTGGTCTGTTCGTAGTCAGGCGATTCATCGCCGTTCTGGCGAACGGCCCTAATCGGTCAACGACAGCCCCACCGTGCAGATCGAGCTATCGGTCAGCCGCACGTTGTTCAGGTCAACGGCTGTCAGGCGCAACTCATAGGTTCCAGCCGGCAATCCGGTTGTATCCCACTCGGCCAGTTGGCCCAGGCGCGTGTCGCGGCTCAACCGGTCGACCAGGGCCCACTGCTCGCTGCCTTGCGGGCGCATGTCGATCTGGTAGCGCCGGGCAGCAGGATAGGTAGCCGTACCGATCAGTGCGATGCGCCCCCCGACCGGATATTGCTGGCCGGTCAACGGAACCAGAATGCGCAGGCTGGGATCGGGGCAGGTGAGGACGTTGCTTTGGGCCAACGAGGTCTGCGCCAGGTTAAGGACGGTCGTCTCCAGCAGGTTGACCCGGCGTTGCAGCGGTAGAACGGCGCCGACGATTAAAAAAAAAGACACAAGCAACGCCAAAGCCGACGCGGCCAACCCCAACTCGCGGGCGGAGAAGCGCGGGCGACCCGGCCGGGCCAGCACAACCTGGCTGGGCGACTCGGCCGCCGTCTGCGGCTCCGGGTAGTAAGGACTGTCCCATACCGCCGTGCGCACCACGCGCCAGGGAGCCAGCGACTCCGCCTGTCGCTCGTTCAGCTCGTAGAAGCCGCCCAACGCGCTGAGCGCGCCGTCGCGCCAGCCAAAGAAGGCCGCTTCCGTCCGCACGGGATCGACCACCAGACCAACGTGCCAGGGTTGGGTGAAGGCGGCCGAGTGAACGACGACGTCGTCGCTGGAGTAGAACACGCCCAGGTCGGGGTGTGTGTGGAACCAACCGACGATGTCCATCTGCGGGTAGTGGGCCGCCCGGTCGCGGTGCAGCTTCGACCAGGAATCGGCCGAAAAGGTGAAGTGCACCGGGCCGTGATCGGAACTGCTGGCGGGCAGCGCCGCCATGATCTCGACGACGACGCCGCTCTTGTGCCGGTAGGCCTGGCCCAGCAGCGCGCCGCCCAGCTCGCACTCCAGATTGCTGCGGCTGTGGGCGCTAATTTGCAGCAGCGCCGTCTGGTGAACCAGGATCGTTGGCTGGCCCTCGGTCGGGGCGTCGCCATGCAGCCGCCAGCCGCCCGGCGGCGCGGGCAGGGCGCGGAAGGGCAGCCCGGACAGCGCCTCGCGGTGGACCTGGGCCGCGTCGGGCGGCGTGGCGGCAACGGGCGGGGTCGCGGCCGGCGGGGCCGGGTTTTCAGGCGCAGCGTTGCCCTGGGGCTTAGCCGAATTTGATGCCGAGGTCATCGGCTTCCTCATCGCGGATAATGATTAGATCCGCCACCGATTGCCCCTTTAACTCCCGGCGGTCAACGGGGAACAGCGACTTGCGCTGGATCGCCCAGGCCGCGGCCTTGGAGTTCATCGGGTCTCTCGGCTCATAGTTCTTGTACTGGATCATCTCGCCCAGCGTCAGGAGCAACTCATCGAGCGTCTTGGCCGGCCACCACGCGCCGATGCAGACCGCCCCCGTGATGTGGATGTTGGGGTGGAAGATGGGCGTGACCCACTTCAACTGCGGCTGCTTCAGCGGGTATTCCGCGTGCAGGTAGATTGCCACGTCGTGCTGCTCGCGGATGACGGGCTGATTGGACGTACTGATACCCTCCACCCCCTTACAGGTGTAGCGGATCAGGTACTTCTCCGGCGGGTCGCCTTCCGTCCTGATGATGTGGATGAATTCGCTCCGATTCGCCAGGTCGCGCACGCGCTGGTAGTCGTTGCGCAACCGCGTTTCGCGAATGTCGAAAGACATAGGCTCCTCAATCTTTACCTAGACAGTACAGCGTGCCCTTCACGGTGGCCGGCCATCTTGCTTACCGGCGACCGGCACACCCGGGAAGGGCACGTTTGTTCCAACTGGTAGGGCGATTTGCTAAATCGCCCAGCGCCGGCGCTAACCGGCGGTTACTTCGGGGAACAGGCTCAGGATATCGTCTTCCTTCACGCCCGCATCCCGCAACGATTCCTCGTCGCCGAGCCGCTTACCGGACGATCGGTGGTCCAGCCGATAGGTGATCGGGTTCGCGCCCTGCGTCGTCGGCAGTCCCATCTTGCTCACCAGAGCGGGGATCAGCCGGCGCATCGGCACGTCGTCCGGCAACTCAACCGGGGTCTTCTTCGACCCGGTGGGATCGTAAATGATTACCTTAGTGCTCGCCATCTGTCAAAAGCCTCCATCATGGTATTCGTTAGTCATTACGCAAAACAAGTGTTCAGGTTGCACTGCTGGGAGAAGCATCCGCAGATTTCGCACGGCTGTCCCCAGCCGCGATTACGCAGATTTGCGTATCGCGAAGTGTACGGCTGCTTTACCCATTAAGCGAACTGCAGGAAGGTCGCTTTGTCTCCCGTTAGCTCATAGTAGACACGCTCGCTCCCGTTGCGCGCGCGGATGATCCCGAGCGGCGGCACGTCGACCTGCTGGAGCGTGCGGTCGAGGAACTCCTCCTCGCCGGTGATACGGTGGGTCAGGCGCATCTCGCGCTTGTTCCCACAGGTCGGGCAGACAGCCGCGTCTTCGTAAAGGCGGGCCATCCGCTGAAAGATCGGCTCCTCGTTGCCGCAGGAACCGCAGACCATCGAGATAACGAGTTCGCTGTCGAACTCCAGCACCGCCTCCGGGCCAAGCCGCTCGCGGGCGGTCGCCAGCAGGCCGGCCAGGGTTGTGCCCGCGGCCGTGGCCTCCGGCAACTCGACGATGGGGTCGAGCGTGGAGTGGCTCATGCAGTACTGCTTGATCGGGTACTCGGTCAGGTAGATGTCGTTCGTCAGGCCGTTAATCATCAGCGCCTTGCCCGGCTGAACTTCCATCTGGTGCAGCAGCTTGAGCGCCTCCTGCGTCTGGAAAGCGGCCACGATCGAGGCGCTGGTCGGCGTCGTCGGTACTTTCCCTTGCAGGATGTTCTGGCGGGCCAGCAGTGGGCAGGAGTAGCGCAGGTTGATGATCTGGTAGTCCAGGTCGGTCAGCGTGCACTCGTAGCACGCTCCCTGGCCGGGCCAGAAGACGCGCACGATACCCATGAGCTCCTGAATGGCCCCATCGACCCACGGCCGGTTGACGGCCCAGCTGAAGCGGTTGATAGACAGGCGCGCCTCGCGGTTGTCCAGACAGCCGACGATGGCGTCCACGTGGCGAAAGACGCCCAGGCCCATCTCGAAGTTAATGTCGCCATGCCAGGTCTTGACCTTGACGTCGGGGTTGAGCGCCTTCACGCCGTCGGCCGCGGCGTCCACCTTGCGGCGGCCGCGATCCTCGGCGCGAAATAGCACCGAGCGGCTGAGGTTGCTGTCCTCGATGGTATCGAAGTCGGCGACCAGGATGTTGCCGATGCCCATCAGCGTCAGATTCTTGATGACCTCGTTGCCCAGCGCGCCCGCCCCGATGACCAGCACCGTCGCGTTGCGCACGACCTCCTGCTGCCACCAGCTGATGTAGCCGAACGTATGGTAGCGGTCGCTGTCGGGGTCGGTGATGACAATGGTTTCCGTATCCGTCATATATGTCTCCGAGAGCAGGAGCGCAGGGGTGCACCCCTGCTCTTACACAGGCTTCGTCAACGTCGCGACAAAGTTCTGCGTCACGATCAACTGCCCCTCCGGGGCATAAGCGACGCCGACGCCGACGTGAGTCCAGACCGGGTTCAGGATATTGCCCCGGTGATTGGTCGGGCGGCGCGGCTGGTTCATGAAAGCCGCGTGGACTTCGCGGACGCCCCGCTCGCCGTGGCTGGCGGGGCCGTAGATGACGCCGATGTTCTCGCCGCAGGCCAGGTAGCTAATGCCGGCGCGCTCCAACCGCTGGGCCACCTGCACGCCCTCTGGCGTGACGTGGGCTACATAGCGGCGCTGGAGCATGTCAGCCGAATGCTGCCGGGCAACCTGGGCCAGCGTCGGATGCCAGCGCAGCGGCCCGCGCCCCAACCAGCGCGGCATGTAGAGTTGGCGCGCCTCGTTGATCAGAGCGAACACCTGCTGCTCCAACGGCCCGATGAGCGCCTCGCCGGCCGGCTCGAAGGCGGCCACGTCCTCGGCCGTAATCTGGATCGGCCCGCGCGGCCGGCCCTGACCCGGGATCGCCGGCGTCCCGCCGGCCAACGGCTCATGCGCCGCCACGTCGTCCAGGCCAATCGTCAGCACCGGCGGCGCGGCGACACGCTCGCCCAGCGCGGCAATATCCTCCGCAGTCACGCGCAAGCGGTTGGGGTCGCTCATCGGTCAGAATGGACGGTCACGCCTTCAGGGTCCGGTAGAAAGGCAGGGTGAAGTGCGTCCGGTCGGCGTTGAGCGTGATGGACTTTCGCTCTACCTCGCCCCCAAAGTCGCGCGGCCAGGTTACGTCCACGTCGTAAGTCAGTCCCATGTCCATCTGCACCGGCAACTCGGCCAGAAACTCGCCGTCCTTGTTGGTCGTGCCGGCCACGTAGCGGCGCGCGCCGCGCGAGCTGATGCGCACCTGAAGCCCGTAGAGGCCGGGGCCATCGGGGTGCTCCTGAACGAGCACGCGCAGCTTGGTCGTGGTCGTGGCGGGCCGGCCGCGGCGGCGGGTGGCCCTGTTGGCCGCGGTCGCCGCCGGGGGCATAACCACCTGCGGCGGACGCGGCGGGGCCGGCGGCTGGCGCGTCGGTTGGACCGGCGGCTCCAGTTGCGACGGGTCGATACGCAACGGCGGCTGCGTGATCGGCGCACTGGGTGCGGAGGGCGTGGGCCCCAGGTCGGCATCACTGATGCTGATGCGCGCGCCCGGTTCCGGTGACGCGGGCATTTGCTCCACCTCGTCCGGGTTCACTTGCACCTCTGGCGTGTACTCCGGGTAGCGCACCGGCACGGGCGTCCGGTAATAGGGCGGCAGCGGCGGTATGGGCGTATCGGGCCGCATCGTGTCGAGCGTCGGCGTGCCGGCCGCGGCGGCGTTGTAGCCTAGCTTGCGCCCCAGCTTGTCGCGTTCGGTGGCGCTGCGCTGCACCTGTTGGCGCGCGAAGTAGGCCGCACGCTTGAGCACCTGACCGGCCGGGCTATAGGGGTCGGGCGGCGACGCCGGGTCAAGCCGGTCGAGCGGAAAGCCGCTCCGCCAGGCGTGGCCGGCCACAGCCAACGCCAGCCAGGCGGGCGCGATGACCTTGTCCGGCGCGCCCGTCGCGGCTGAGGCGGCGGCCAGCGCAGCCACCTCGGCGTTGTCCGCCAGGCCGCTTTCGCGCAGCAAGTCGTAGAGGGCGGCGCGCAGCCCCATTTCGTTCTCGGTCGCTTGGGCGAAGCTGTGGCGCGTCGGCTCGTCGAGCAAGTCGCCCGCCAGCAGCAGCGCCCGCGCCCGCGAATCGGTCAGCGGCTCGCTGCCCGCGCTCAGGTCGGCGTTGAGCCAGTCCAACAGCCGGCCGGCGAAGGCTGCCATCTGGCCGCGCCCGGGAAAAGCCTGGATGATCTTTAGAGCAGTTTCTTGCATGGCATGCTCCTGGGTTACGAGTTAAGGGCGAAGAGGCTCACGCAAAGAACGCAGAGATGGAGAAGAACGCCAAGCAGAATCTTACTTAATGTTCTTGGCCAACTTTGCGGGCTTTGCGTGAGCTTTCATCTCTTAACTCGTTACGCCATTAGATGGCGAGTTCGGTCTCCAGCTTGTGCAGCCCGTCCCAAACGCGCATCAACTCTTCCATGTCGGAGACGGACTCCAGGTCCACTTCCAGGGCCTTGCGCAATTCCGGCTTGTGCAGGTTGCGGTCGTGCTGGCGGAGCATGGGCTTGACCAACAGGTTGTTGAAGTCGCGCTCGGCCTTGGTCGCCTCCAGCCAGAACAGGCGGCGCAAGCGCGGCAGCAGTTCATTGTCGCTGAACAGGTCGTCGATGATGGCCGCGAAGATGCGATTGACCTTCACGGCGACATTGTCCAGCAGGTCGGCGTAGCTGGCCTCCAGATCGGCTGCCGGCGCGGCAGCGGGCGCGCCCGCCTCACCCAGAAAGCTGATGTCGAAGTCGGGCGTTGGCTGGCCGGCCGGCGCGGTATCGAGGATGTTGATCTCGATCGGTTCCTCGGTCGCCTCTGGCGCGGGCTGGCTGTTGTTGCCGGCGGCGGTCGCCGCCAGTTGCGGCATCGACGCGGCCAGGTCGCGGGCCACACGCTCCGGGCCGTAGAGCGCCACGTCGAGCAGCCGCTCGTTTGTCGGCAGAGCCAACTCCTTCTCGCCTGCGTCCAGCCGCGCGTGAACGGAGCGGTCGGCCTTCATCAGTTCATACATCGTCGCCTGCTGGCAGGTGTAGCGGAAGTTGCGGCCGACGCGATTGGTCAGCACCTTGTAGGCGTCGGCCAGCGGCACGGCGTTCTCGACTTCGCCGGGGATAATGTAGGTGTAGCTCTGGGCATAGCTGGCGCGCTCCAGGCGGGAGTAAATCTCGTGCGCCTCCAGCGTCCGCTCCAGTTCGGCGGCCATGATGTCGGCCAGTTCGGGCATAAACTTGGAGACGGCGTCCTGCATGACCAGTTCGACCTGGAACAGGATGCGCTTGATGGGCACTTCGATACCGCTGGTGCCCCAGATCAGGTTGTCATAGGTCACGTCGCGGCCGTCCCAGTACTCCGTGCCGTAGTTCTCCAGCAGCGTTTCGACCTCGCGCTGCACGGAGTCCTGAACCATGCCCTTGATGCCGGTCAGCGTTGGCCGGGCCAACTGGCGGAAGCGCTCTTCGCTGTTCGTGCGGCTGCTCAGCTCCAGCAGGGCATTGTGCAGGGCGCGCGGCAATTCCTTCTGCTGGCGGGCCAGCACGTTCTCGTAGCGCCGCTCCTGGAGTTGCTCCCAACTGGTCGAGAAGGGAGGCTGGACGCCGCGGGCGGCCAGTTGCTTTTCATAGTAGAAGCGCAGCGCTTGCAGAGCATTGCGCGTGCGGGTGGCCGCCTCGCGTAACTGGCTGCGGACGCGCTCGTGCTGGATGAAGTGGATGAGGCGCTCACGCAGCAGCGGCACCTCGCTCAGCTTCAGCAGCGCCTCTTTCGTGTCCGGGTTCAGCGGATCTTTCAGGTCAACGTTGCCCAACTGATCCTTGAAGACCTTGGTGATGCGCTCCGTCTCGCTGGCGAACTCGTGCGGCGCGCCCTCCGGGTCTTGCAGATAGAGGGCGGGCGGGGCCATGATCAGGAAGTAGGGCCGGTTGTGGCCGCGACCGGCGTAGCGCTCCCAGTAGTTGGGGGCGATATAGCGGGTAACGTCCTTAACTTCCAGCTCCGCTTCAGGGAGACCGGAGTTGAGCCGGTCGAACGCCTGGCGGATGTTGGCGCCGTTGACGGCCAGGAAGATCTTCGACGCGGCCTCGTCCAGATCGCCGCCGCTCAGGCCGAAGAGACGGTTCTCCTTGATCCAGTTGACGGCCGAGAGCGACTTCATCTCGTCCACGCGCTGGCGACCGGCGTCTGTCACCAGGACGATCATGGCGTCCTCGCGCTTCATCTCTTCCAGCGTGATCGCCTCGTGCAGCCGCATGCCCGCGCCCAGACCGGG
>NZ_JAYRVJ010000318.1:0-5185 GCF_041918635.1 Promineifilum sp. (SeqCode) | reverse complement strand
TCGTTGAAGCCGAGCGTCGCGTACCGCGCGTCGAACTTGGCCGCGCTCTGGAAGAAACAGACGATCTTGCCGTCTTTGGCATAGGCGGGCATCCCGTACCAGGTTTTCGGCATGAGGGCCGGCGCGTTGGCCTTGACGATCTCATGGACCCGTTGGGCCATGACGCGATCCGATTCCGGCATCTCGGCGATCTTCGCCAGCAGGTCGCTTTCCCCGGCCGCCCTGTCCTTGTTCGCGCGCGCTTCCGCCTTCAGTTCCCTGGCGCGCTCCTTCATCGCGGCTTGTTCCTCGGCCGTAAATCCCTTGGAGGGCTTGTTGTTCGCGGCGGCGCTCTTGCCGGACTTCTTCGTAGATTCGCTCATGAAAACCTCCTCACGCTGATTGGAGTAGGAAACGCGGCCCCAACACGGCGCTCAGCGACGCGGCCGGCGGGGCTTGTCCTGCGACAGCACCCTATAGTTTCGATCCAGCACATGGCGGGCGAGACGAAGTTGCTGATGAACGGTCGAGCGCATAAAGGATTTTCCCATCAAGATGCGGTCAGGGCGGCTACTATAGCATTTTGCCACCCGATGCACAACGAGCCTCACAGGAGAGACAGGGCCTTTCAGCAGTCGTCAAGCTACCAAATACCTGACCGGTGGGCGGCCAATGGTACTCTGACAACCGTGAAACTTGTGGCTGCCTACCTGTCAGGTCTGGGCGCTACGCTATCCCCTAGCCCCTAACCCCTACCCCCTATATAATGCATGCTCTATGGAGCAAACAACCCGCAAGGGACAATGGCAACTCTGGGTGGGCCTGCTGGTGGGGGTGGCCTGTCTGGCGGCGGTGTTCATCTTCTACGCCCGCCCGGCCGAAATCATCGAGAGCCTGCGCCACGTCCACCTCGGCTACCTCCTACTGGGCACGCTGGGCGTCGTCCTCTTCCTGCTCATCCGCGCCGTCCGCTGGCGCTTCATGCTGGGCAATGCCGCCCCCTACGGCCAGGTGTTCCACATCCAGAACATCGGCTACATGCTGACCCAATTGCTGCCGCTGCGGCTGGGCGACGTGGCCCGCGCCATCCTCATCGGCAACGTCCCGCCCCTGACCCTCACCCAGGGCGTCTCGACCATGGTCGTCGAGCGGCTGCTGGACATGCTGTTTATCGTCGTCCTGCTGCCCTTCACCCTGTCCGGCCTGACCACCCTGCCGGAGTGGATGCGCTCCTTCGCCCTCTTTTCCGGCTTCGCGGCCATCGGCGGCATCCTCGTCCTCATCGTCGCCGCCAACCAGCGCGAGCGGGCCGTGCGGCTGGCCGGGCGCTTCCTGGCCCGCTGGCTGCCTTTCCTGCATGGGCCGACCTGGACGCGCCGCTTCGACGGCCTGCTCGCCGGCCTGAAGAGCCTGACCAGCCCGCGCGACGGCCTGATTCTGACCGCCCTCAGCGTCGCCGTCTGGCTGCCCATCCTGCTGGCTTACTACTACACCATGCGCGCCGTGAACCTGGAGCCGACGTGGACGATGACCGGTTTCGTCGTCTGCGCCGCGGCCTTCAGCGTGGCCGTGCCGTCCACGCCCGGCCAGGCCGGCCCCTACCACTTCGCCGTCATCACCGCCCTCCAGCTCTACGGCCAGCCGGCGGCCGAGTCGGCCAGCTTCGCTTTTCTCTACCACGTCATGAATATCGTCGTCATGGTGCTCTTCGGCGTCCTGGCTATCGCCCGCACCGGCGTCACCTTCCGCAACGTCCTCCAGTCCGCCCAATCCTTCGTCGCCCGCAAAGAACAGACCTGACAGGTTCTGCGAACATACCTCACCTCACGTGTATAACCCTGCAACACCAAATCTGCGAAATCTGCGGATCATCTCTTCATGAAGATTCTCGAAGTACTGACTTACTACCGCCCCTGGGTCAGCGGCCTGACCATCTACGTCGAGCGCCTCAGCCGGGCGCTGGTCGAACAGGGGCACGACGTCACCGTCCTGACCTCGCAATACGACCGCGACCTGCCCCGCTACGACGTGATGGACGGCGTCAAGGTCGTACGCATCCCCGTCGCTCTGCGCGTCAGCAAGGGGGTGATCATGCCCGATTTCGGGCCGATGGCCTGGAAACTGACGCGCGGCGTCGATCTCATCCACCTGCACCTGCCGCAGTTCGACGCGCCGGGGCTGGCGCTGCGCGGCCGGCTGCTGGGCAAGCCCGTCGTCCTGACCTACCACTGCGACCTGCAACTGCCGCAGGGGGCGTTCAACCAGATGGTCGACCGCGTCGTGCAGTTCCAGAACAACGCCGCCGGCCGGCTGGCCGACGCCGTCGTCACCTACACCCGCGACTACGCCGCCCACACGCCCTATCTGTCGCAGTTCCTCGACCGCAAGCTGGTCATCATCCCGCCACCCATCGCTCTCGACCCGGCCGGCGAGGCCCACGTCGCCGCCTTCCGCGACCAGCACACCGCGGGCCGCCGGCCCATCATCGGCATCTCCGCCCGGCTGGCGACGGAGAAGGGAGTCGAGGTGCTGCTGCGGGCGCTGCCGCGCGTTCTGGAGGCGTTCCCCGACGCGCTGGTGCTCCACGCCGGGCCGTACAAGGGCCTCATCGGCGAGGAGAAGTATGCCGCCCGGCTGGAACCGCTCTTCCAGCAGTACGCCGGCCACTACCGCCTGCTGGGCACGCTGCACGGGGCCGACCTGACCGCCTTCTACCGGGCGCTCGACGTGCTGTGCATTTGCAGCCTGAACAGCACCGAGAGCTTCGGCCTGGTGCAGATCGAGGCCATGCGCAACGGCGTGCCCGTGGCCGCCTGCGACCTGCCCGGCGTGCGCCAGCCGGTGACGATGACGGGCATGGGCGAGGTGTCGGCCGTGGGCGACCCGGAGGGGCTGGCCGCGGCTCTCATCCGCATCCTGCGCCGGCGCGACGCCTACGTCCGCTCCCCGGCGCTCATCGCCGAGAGCTTCGAGCCGGCCCAGACCGCGGCCGAGTACGCCCGCCTGTTCGAGGCGCTGCGCCGCGGCGAGCGGCCCGGCCGGACGGCTGAGCCGCCGGCGTATGAGCGGCTGCGGGCCATGCGCGATCAACCTGCATAGGCCAGAGTCCGCATCCTCAGATGCGGGCGGTTTACATAATTATAGGGGCGCGCATCTGAGGATGCGCACTCTGATGTCGATAATGGGTGACGTGTGACAACTGACGCGCGACCAGAAACAGACGACCTGCTGTGGCGGCAATTGAAGAGCCTGCCCGCCTTCCGCGCCCTGTTGCGGGCGGTGGAGGCGCGCTTCTACCCCTACATCCCCCTGCCCGAGCCGGCGCTCGACGTGGGCTGCGGCGACGGCCACTTCGCCCAGATGACCTTCCCCGGCCGGACGGTGACGGCGGGCATTGACCCGTGGTGGGGGCCGCTGCGCAAGGCGGTGCGCACCGGGCAATACGGCCTGCCCGTCCAGGCCCTCGGCGACCGCCTGCCCTTCGCCGACGCCCACTTCGTCAGCGCCTTCAGCAACTCGGTGCTGGAGCACATCCCCGATATCCAGCCGGTGCTGAACGAGGTCAGCCGCGTGCTGCGGCCGGGGGCGCGCTTCGTCATCACCACGCCCAGCCACTACTTCACCGAGTACCTGGGCGGGGCGGCCTTCTTCGAGCGGCTGCGGCTGAACGGCCTGGCCGGGCGCTACCGGTCGTTCTTCAACACCATCTCCCGCCACGCCCACACCGACTCGCCGGAGACGTGGGCCGGGCGGCTGGCCGCGGCGGGCTTCGCCGTGGAGCGCTGGCAGTACTACTTCTCGCGCGAGGCGCTGCGGGCGCTGGAACTGGGGCACGCTCAGGGCTTGCCGTCGGCCGTCCTCCACGCCCTGACCGGCCACTGGATCGTCGCGCCGTGGGCCAGCAGCCTGGGGCCGACGGAGCGCTGGGTGCGCCCCTTCTATGAGGAGGAGGCCGCGCTCGACGCCGGGGCCTACCTGCTGCTCATCGCCCGCAAGCGCGCCAACGGCCCCATCCCCGTCCACCTCCCCCCGCCTCGGCCTTTGCCAGTGGGAGAAATAAATCAACCACGGATTTTCACGGATTTAGCGGATAAAGACGGATTGAAATGAAGTCTCAATCCGTATTATCCGTAGTATCCGTGAAAATCCGTGGTTGATTTATTCGCTTGCCGCCCGGCGACTCAGACCGTATGATTGCAGTCTAAGGAGGATAACGCGGCCCGATGGCCCCCGAACCGCCCAATTACAACCGCTCGCCGCTCTGGAGCCGGACGACCAAGACGATTGTCGTCCTGATCGGCCTGCTGTTCGTCATCCTCCTGGCCTGGCGCTTCCAGTCGCTCATCGGCATGCTGATCGTCGCCGCCATTCTGGCCTACCTGCTCGACCCGCTCATCACCTTCATCGGCGACCGGACGACGCTTGGCCGGGGGGCCATCATCGCCATCGTCTACATCACCCTGGCCGTGGCCCTCATCGGCGGCTTCTTCGCCCTGGGCGTCGCCAGCTTCCAGCAGATCGCCAACTTGATCGACCTGGCGCCCGATCTGATCGAAAACGCCACCGCCTCCATCA
This sequence comes from Promineifilum sp. (SeqCode), assembly GCF_041918635.1. Classification (NCBI taxonomy): domain Bacteria; kingdom Bacillati; phylum Chloroflexota; class Ardenticatenia; order Promineifilales (SeqCode); family Promineifilaceae (SeqCode); genus Promineifilum (SeqCode); species Promineifilum sp. (SeqCode). The sequence goes on along the minus strand of NZ_JAYRVJ010000318.1, from coordinate 631 downwards.
GCGCGCTCGTCAATCGCACCGAGCCGCTGCGCATTGGCCCCTTCACCATCGACCCGACGATCATCCCCTGGGAGCGGTTGACCGAGCAGATTCTCGGCCTGGCCCAACCCGCCCTGACCCAGAGCACCACCATCGTCAGCCGCTTCGCCACCACCACGGCCCGCACCGTCATCAACCTGTTCTTCATCTTCATCGTCTCGATGTACTTCGCCAGCGACCTGCCCAGCATGGGCGGCTACGTCAAGAGCTTCGCCCAGCAGCCGGGCTACCGCGAGGACGCCGAGCGGCTGATGCCGGAGCTGCGCCGCGTCTGGGGAGCCTACCTGCGCGGCCAGATCATCCTGGGGCTGGTTATCTTCCTGGTCGTCTGGATCGGGCTGATGATCCTGGGCGTGCAGAACTCGCTGGCGTTGGGGCTGCTATCCGGCCTGCTGGAGTTCGTCCCGACGATCGGGCCGATCATCGGCGCGGTGGTGGCCATTCTGGTGGCGCTCTTCCAGCCTGATAACTACCTGGGGCTGGCCTCGTGGCAATACGCGCTGGTGGTGCTGGGGTTGATGATCATCATCCAGCAGTTGGAGAACAACCTGCTGGTCCCGCGCATCGTCGGCGGGGCGCTGGACTTACGGCC
>NZ_JAYRVJ010000317.1:0-2447 GCF_041918635.1 Promineifilum sp. (SeqCode) | reverse complement strand
GCCGCCAGCGCCTCGGCCGCCGTAGCCATACCCTGGATGCCGGCCGGGTCGGCGGCCGGGCCGACGATGATGAAGTCGTTGTACATCACGTCGGCGCGCGACAGCCCATGGCCTTCCTCGACGAAGGCGTCCTCGCGGGCGCGGGCGTGGACGAGGATAACGTCGGCGTCGCCCGCCTCACCCAACTCGATAGCCTGGCCGGTGCCGACGGCGACCACGTCAACACGGGCGTTGTGCAGCGCCTCAAAGCCGGGCAGGATAGCGTCGAGCAGGCCGGAGTCGGCAGTGCTGGTCGTCGTCGCCAGTCGCAAGACCTGGGCCTCCTCGGCGCTCGCTTCCTCAGTGACCATGGCCGGGTCGGCCGTTGGCAGGACGGCCGGCTGAGACGGATCGGCGGTGGCCGGGTCGGCGGTTGGTAGAACAGCCGGTTGCCCGGGATCGGCGGTAGGCGCGGTTGCCTCGCCGCCGCAGGCGGCCAGCAAACCCAGCGCCAGGACGATTAGCAGGGCTAGCAGTATCTTGCGCATGATGGCTCTCCTTCTCCTGATGGTGCTGGTCGTTATGACAAAATTTCATAACGGTGGCAAGTATAGCGCTACTGTGTGAGAGGACAAGTGAGTGAACGGGGCGCGGGCGCGCCAAGGCTTCGAGCGATGCTTAGTCGGGGCCGAAGTTGGCTTCGTAGGAGTCCACGACGAAGCGCTCAATGTCATGGGCGAAGCGCTCGAACTGATCGAGATAGCGCTCGGCGGCGGGGGTCAGGCGCGCGCCGCCGCCGTGGTGGCCGCCGGTCTGGGTCTCGACGAGCTTTTGGCCGAGGCGGGTCTCCATCTCGTGGATCTTCTGCCAGGCGACGCGGTAGGGCACGTCGAGTTGTTCGGCGGCGGCGCTGATGGAGCCGGTGGCGCGGACGGCGCGCAGCAGGTTCGTCCGCCAGATGGACAGGACGACCTGGCCGTCGCTTTCGAGCCAGAGGTTGTAGCGGGGTTGCAAAGCTTTTACTCTCACTGTTCGCTCCCGCCACTGCTTGGCCTCGGTATCGGCAGGCCCATGCTTTCCAGCGCCGCAATTGTCTCTTTCAATGCATCGAGTCCGTTACGGAGAGTCTCTTCCGGAGTTACGCCGTCGGAGATGCACTCTGTGAAGTCGGGAAAGGAGATGAGATACCCATTTCCCTCCGTGTCGGTTAGAGCGCGAATCCCAAATGCGTATTGTGTCAAGTCACGCATACTCGACTGTTAGCAAGTCCGATAGGCTATGCGTCGCGGTTCTGCCGTTTAGCAACATACCTGACACCATCTATCGTGGCTAAATCGACATCTTGTGTCCACAGTACTGCTTCATAGATGCGCGCGGTAGCCAGTATGATACTGTCTGCCATTGGCAGCTTTAGTTCGTCAGATATCTTGGCGGCAGTCAATGCAGTTGTCACGTCTAGTTCTATCACTCTTCCTTGCATCATTGCCGCGATGACCTTTAGGGCCTTCTGCTCCCCCTGTTGCTGCAATACCCGCTTGAAGACTTCATAAATACTGATTACCGGGATCAAGAGCTCAGCTTGGTTCTCAATTGCCGGTTTAAAAAACAGTGCGTTAGGTGAGTCAGAAAAGTACTCTAGCCAGCCTGAGAAATCTACGACATTCATACCCGATCAGCCTCGCGCTCGATTGTCGTGTCAATACCTTTGAGAAAGCCACGCATTGACTGGATTGGGAGGACGGGGATCAACTCGATTCGCCCTTCATATTGGATCACTTGAACCTTCTGTCCAGGTTGAAGCTTCAAAGCTTCACGGATCGACTTAGGTATTACTATCTGATACTTTGGTGAGATAGAAACAATTGTCATACAAATTCTCCATCGATAAATTGTTGTATTACGAGATGCCCATCGTAACACGAAATAGGTTGTTATGCAATTGCTTGTGTCAACCGCTTCGTCAGCAGAATATCCGGCTTCCCCAGCCCGTTGGCGTCGGGAATGATGCCCGTCAGGACGAAGCCGCACTTCTGGTAGAACTCATAGGGGTGGCGCTTTAGATTGCGAATGGTTCTCAGGTGGGCAAAGGGGTCGTCGTAGAGGTCAACGCCGCCCAGCGTCGTCGAGTTGTCCACGTCATCGGCCTCAACGAAGAGCGTGACGGCCCCCTGCGCGACGACCTGCCGCTCCAACTGGGCGACGAGGGCGCGACCGACGCCCCGCCCTTGATGGCGCGGATCGACGGCCAGCGGGTGCAACTCCCAGCCGGTCGCGCGCGGCGGCTCACCGTAGTGGGGAATGGCGGCGATCCAACCGAGGACGTTGCCGTCGTCACCCACGGCGACAAGGCTGACGTGGCCGGGTTGCAGCGACGCGCGCACGTCTTCGAGCGCCGAGTCGAAGTCGTAGGCCCAACCGCCGGCAAAGGCGGCCACGACGACGGCCGCCGCGGCGCGGGCTGTCGCCTC
>NZ_JAYRVJ010000316.1:0-3395 GCF_041918635.1 Promineifilum sp. (SeqCode) | reverse complement strand
CTGGCCGCCGCCCAACGCAACGTGTCCGCCGCCGAATCGAGCCTGGCCGGGGCCGTCGCCCGGCGCGACGCGGCGCTGGAGGTCAGCGACGCCGCCGTGCGCGCCGCCGAAGCGCAGGTCGCCGCCGCCGCGGCCCGCCTGACCGGCCTCCAGGAGAACTACGACACGCTCATCACTACCTGCGTGACCCTGCCCGACGGCAGCGAAGTCTGCCCGCTGCTGGGCGCGCCGGAAGAGAGCCTGCGCGCCCAGGTGGCGGCGGCCGAGGCGGCCCTGAGCGCCGCCCAACGGGCGCTGGACGAGGCGCGGGCCGGCCCGACCCCCGCCGGCCAGCGCGCGGCCGAAGCCGACGTGGCCGTGGCCGCCGCCCAGCGCGACGCCGCCGCGGCCCAGTTGGCGCTGCTGGAGGCCGGGGCGCGGCCGGAGCAGGTGCAATTGGCCGAGATCGGCCTGGAGCGGGCGCAACTGGGGCTGGAGCGGGCCGGCGTGGCCGCCCAGGAGGCCGCCGCGGCCGTGGCCCAGGCCGAAGCCGGGGTGAGCATGGCCGAAGCGGACGTGGCCGAGGCGCAACACACGCTCGACCGCCTGACCCTGACCGCGCCCTTCGCCGGCACGGTGGGCGAGGTGCTGGTGGAGGCGGGCGAACTGGTCGGCCCCGGCGTCCCGGTGGCCCAACTGGCCGGGGCGGGCTGGCTGGTGGAGACGACCGACCTGGTCGAACTGGACGTGGTGCGCGTGGCCGAGGGCCAGCCGGTCGAGGTGACGGTCGACGCCCTGCCCGGCGAGACGCTGCGCGGCACGGTGCTCGACGTGGCCCGCGTCGCGCAACTCACCCGCGGCGACGTGACCTACCGCGTCCGCGTCGCCCTGGACGACTACCCCGACCTGCCCCTGCGCTGGGGCATGACGGCGCTGGCGACGATTGGCGGCCCGTAGTCAGGCAATTCATTGCCATTCTTATCGTAGCGCAGCCATTCCTGGCTGCGTTCGGCCGCCGCAGCCAGGAATGGCTGCGCTACAGGCGCGAAGAACAGCAATGAATTGCCTGACTACCAACCGCCGTCGAATCGGCTATTATTCTGTATAAGCCATGCGACATTTCCTTGCCCGCGCCAGCCTGGCCACCCGGCTCGTCATCGCCCTGGTGGTGCTCATCGTCCTGACCACGCTCAGCGCCGGCGTGCCCGCCTTCTGGCTGACACGCTCGCAACTGGAGGAGCAGGCCTGGCAGCGCATCGACGCCACCGCGCGCGCCACCGAATCCCTCTATGACGCCTCGCACGGCCGCGTGGTCGATCTGACCGCCCTGCTGGCCGAGCGGCCGACGCTGCGCCGCCTGCTGGAAGAAGGCGACATGGACGCGGTCGAGCCGTACCTGCGCGCCTTCCAGGAGCAGAGCGACCTCGACGTGATCCTGTTGTGCGACGGCGAGGACGTGGTCGTCGCCACCGACCCGGCCCTGGTGCGCTGCCCCATCGGGGCCACCAGCGGCGTCACGCTCATCAACGACCGGCCCATCCTGGCCGCCGGGCAGAACATCCTCAGCAGCGACATCCCCGAACCGCTGGGCACGGCCGTCACCGGCATCTGGCTCGACGGCGAATTCCTGTCCCAGCTAAGCGTTAACACCGGCGTCCAGCAGACCCTCCTGACGCTGGACGGCCGCCCGCTGGCGACGACCCTGCCGCCCGGCATCGCCACCGTCCGGGCGCGCGGGGCGGAGGGCCAGATGAGCGCCGCCGGCCGCAGCTACTTCACCTCCCAGTTCGCCCTGCCCGACCCCGGCGGGCGCGATGGACTGCTGGCCGAGGTGGAGTTGCCCGTCGATCAACTCATGGCGACAGAGCGCACGGCGCTGACCGTCCTGGTCGCCAGCACGGGCGTGGTGGCCCTGCTGGGCGTCCTCCTGGGCACGCTCTACATCCGGCAACTGACCGCGCCGCTGCTCGACCTGACCCACGCCGCCGAACAGATCAGCCAGGGCGACCTGAGCGCGCCCATCCCTCGTCTGGCCGGGCCGCCGGAGATGGCGACCCTGTCGGCCTCGCTGGAGAAGAGCCAGGCGACCATGCTCGGCGCGCTGGAGGAGCGCTCCCAGGCCCGCGACTGGCTCAGCACGCTGGTGCAGTCGGTCATCGAGGGCGTCGTCACCTTCGATACGCGCGGCCGGCTGACCTTCATGAGCCAGGGGGCGGAGGCGCTGACCGGCTGGACGAGCGGCGAGGCGGTCGGCTTGCTGATGAACACCCTGCTGCCGCTGGCCGAGCCGGCCCCCGGCGAGACGTTCCTCAACCGCATCCCGCCGGCCGGCGAGAAGCGCGAGATCGAGGTGCTGGCCCGCTCCGGCAAGCGCGTCGTGCTGGCCGCCACGGGCGCGCGCATGGTTCCGCCCAACAGCGACACGGTGCAGGTGGCCCTGGTGCTGCGCGACGTGACCGAAGAGCAGGCGCTGCGCCATCTGCGGTCGTTCTTCCTGGCTAACATCTCCCACGAGTTTCGCACGCCGCTGAGCACGCTGAACGCCTCCATCGAACTGCTGATGGATCAGGTGGATGACCTGTCGGCGGCCGAGATTCGCGAACTGCTCAAGCCGACGCACATGAGCCTGCTCAGCCTCCAGTCGCTCATCGACAACCTGCTGGAGAGCAGCAGCATCGAGGCCGGCTCGTTCGTCTTGCGCAAGCGGCCGGTCGTGCTGAACGAGGTCATCGCCAACGCCCTATCCATCGTCCGGCCGCTGGTGGAGCGGCGGCGGCAGCCCATCAGCGTCACCGAGCCGGCGCAGTTGCCGGCGCTGGAGGCCGACGGGGGCCGGCTGACACAGGCGCTCGTCAACCTGCTGACCAACGCCAGCAAGTACAGCCCCATCGGCCGGCCGATCGAGTTGCGCGTCGAGAGCGATGAAAAGGTGCTGCGGCTGTCGGTCGTCGACCGCGGACCGGGCATCCGCCCCGGCGACCACGTGAACGTGTTCCGGCGCTTCGTGCGCCTGGACGATCAGGGGCACGAGCAGTACGGCATCGGCCTGGGGCTGTACCTGGTCAAGAAGATCGCCGAGGCCCACGGCGGCGCGGTGGGCGTGGACGACCGCCAGGGCGGCGGCGCGCGCTTCTGGATGGAGATACCGATATGAAGGTAATGGTAGTCGAAGACGATCTGGCGCTGTCGGACGTGGTGTCGTTCACCCTGCGGCGGGCCGGCTACGACGTGGTGACGGCCCACGACGGGCTGGCGGCGGTGGAGATGTTCGAGCAGGCCGCGCCCGACCTGCTGCTGCTCGACCTCAACCTGCCCCGGCTCGACGGCCTGGGCGTCTGCCGCCAGGTGCGCAGCCTCAGCAACGTGCCCATCATCATCCTCAGCGTGCGGGCCGGCGACGAGGCCGTCGTCCGCGG
>NZ_JAYRVJ010000315.1:0-3772 GCF_041918635.1 Promineifilum sp. (SeqCode) | reverse complement strand
CCGTTGAGGCGCGTGAGGCGATGGTGGCCCGGGCCGGCGGGGCGACGCGGGCCGATATGGCCCAGAACTACTGGGGGCCGAGCGACCAATGGTTCGACGCGGCCACGGGGGTCGAAGTGGACGCCGTCTACTTCGATGCGGTCTGGATGGATGACCAGGTGCGGCGCGTGCTGCACGACCACCGGCCCAGCCTGGGCTACACCACCGCCTTCTGCCACACCGTGCGCCATTCGCGGCCGCTGCATGACCCCGACGGCTGGTTCACCGCGCTGCAAACGGCGTGCGCCGCGCCCTATCCCGAGGAACTGCGCCGCGCCATCATCGCCTGGAACTGGCCCCTGCTGCGCGACATCATCACCAGCTACGCCGCCCAGATCGAGAAGGCCCTGCAGCGCGATGACCGCGTCAGCCTGAACCACCGGCTGGCGGCGCTGCTGGCGAGTTACTTCGACATCCTGTTCGCCGTCAACCGCGTCTGGCACCCCGGCGAGAAACGGCTGGTCGCCCGCGCCTCGGCGCTGTGCGAGCGACTGCCGGAGGGGATGGCTGACGACCTGGAGGCAGTTCTGGCCGCGGCGGGGACGGCCGACCCGGCGCTGACCCTCCACTTGCACCGGCTGCTGGATCGGCTCGACGCGCTGCTGGCGGCCGATGGATTGATATGAGATGATAGGGAAGAATCCGCAGATTACGCCGATTGCGCAGATTATTGCCAATCGTAGACACGACGGATTCTCCTGCCATGACTACTTTCCACGCCCCTGACGTAGCTGCGCCTACTCCTCTCGGTCCGACTTTTCGCCACGCCCGCGGCGCGGACGACGTCGACGCCTTGCTCGCCGTGCAGGTGGGGCGAGCCGAGCGCGACCAGGTGGACCCACTCTCCTCGGGCGAATCCATCCCCACGCGCGAGCGGCTCGCCATTGTCCTGGCCGAGGCCGAAGCCGCCGGGCAGCTGGACCGTTACCTCATTGTCGAATTGAACAGGGCGGTCATCGGCTATGGCCGGGTGAGCGACTGGAAAGAGGATGACGGCATGCACGTCTGGCTGCACCGCGGCTGGGTGCTGCCGGCCTGGCGTGGGTGCGGCGTCGGGACGGCGCTACTCCGCCGGCTGGAGGGGCGCATTCGGGAACTGGCCGTCGCGGACGGGGGTGAGCGTTGGGAGTACGCCGCCAACGCCAGCAGCACCGAGCCGGACGCGACCGCCCTGCTGCTCGACAATGGCTACCGGCCCGGCTATACGGTGCTGGAGATGGGGCTGGACTGGGACGCCTTTCCGCGGCCGGCCGATGGGCCGGCGCTGCCCGCCGGGTTCGTCACCCGACCGGTGCGACCCGAAGACGCGCCGGCCGTCTCACGCAGCATTGACGAGGCGTACCTGTATGAATATGCCGACGGCCGCTACCAGACGCGGATGAACGTGGACGCCTTCGCCGAGGAACTGCTCGGCTCCCGCTACGACCTGTCCCTGCTTCAGGTGGCCTGGGCCGGGGACGAGGTTGCCGGCCAGGTCATTCCCCTGATCGAGCGGGGGCGGGCGGAAATCTACGAGGTCAGCGTGCGGCCGGCCTACCGGCGGCGCGGGCTGGCCCGGGCGTTGCTGTCGCGGGCGCTGCTGGACCTGGAGGCGCGCGGCGTGGGCGTTGTGCGCCTGGGGACGGTGGCCGAGTTTCCGACGCGGGCGGTCGAGCTTTACCAGTCGCTCGGTTTCCGCATCCTGAAGGAGTTCCCGCGCTATCGCAAGAGCCAGACCTGACAGGTGTCGCCGTGGGCGGCCCACGGCGACACCTATCAGGTCTACGAGGCATGAATGGATCGCATCATCCGCGAACGCTACCACGACGATATTCTGCATGAGGTCATGCGCCGCTACGCCATCGCGCTCGGCGACATCGAGACGCTGGGCGGCTTTGAGAGCTTCATCTACCGCTTCACCCGCGACGGCGCGCCGTTCATCCTGCGCGTCACCCACAGCCACCGCCGCACGCCGGAACTCATCCATGGCGAGGTGGATTGGATCAACTATCTGGCGGCTGGCGGGGCGACGGTGGCCCGCGCCGTCGAATCGGCCCGCGGCGAGTTGGTGGAGGAGGTGGACGACGGCGCGGGTGGGCGCTTCCTGGCGACGGCTTTCGCCAACGCGCCTGGCCGGCCCGCCTGGGAAATGGGTTGGACGCCGAGCCTGCGCCAGAACTACGGCCGGTTGATCGGCCGCATGCACGCCCTGACCAAGCGCTACACGCTGCGCGATCCGGCCTGGCGGCGGCCCGCTTGGCCGGCCGAGTCGCTGCCCGAGGTCGTCCGCCATCTGTCGGGCCGCGATGGGGCGGCGCTCGACCGCTACCGGGCGTTGGCGGCGCGCGTCGCGGCGTTGCCCCGCGACCGGGACGGCTACGGCCTCATCCACTTCGACGCCCACGAGAGCAACTTCCACGTGGACGGCGAGACCATCACCCTCTTCGACTTCGACGATTGCGGCTACAATTGGCTGGTCAACGACATCGCCATGGTCATCTTCTACCAGGTGACGAACCGCGACGACCCGGAGGACTATCTGGCCGGCTTCCTGCCCGACTTCTTGCGCGGCTACCGGGCGGAGAACCGGCTCGACCCGGCCTGGCTGGCGGCCATCCCCGACTTTCTGACGATGCGCGAGATCGAGTTGTACGCCATCATCCAGCGCAGCTATGACGTGACGCCCGACACGATTGACCAGATTCCGCACGCCTGGCCGCGGCGGTTCATGGAGGGCCGGGCCGCGTGTATCACCGCGGGTACGCCCTACATCGCGTTCGACTTATCAACGATGGCCGATTATCTTTAGGAATGGGAAGGAATGAAACACGGATAGGACACCGATGTGACGGATACAACGGATTGAATTCCCCGATCCGGTGTATCCGTTCAATAGGAGGTAAACGTGAACTTAACCCCCCGCAAGCTATTCTTCGGCAACCCCGACCGGACGTTCGTGCGCATCAGCCCCGACGGCGCGCACCTATCCTGGCTGGCCCCGCGCGACGGTGTGCTCAATGTCTGGGTGGCCCCGCGCGACAACCCGGCCGAGGCCCGCCCCGTCACCCACGACACCGGCCGCGGCGTTCGCTTCTACGACTGGAGCTATGGCGGCGACCGCCTGCTCTACATCCAGGACAAGGGCGGCGACGAGAACTGGCGCGTCTACGCCGTTGACCTGGCCGGCGATACGGTGCGCGAACTGACGCCCTTCGAGGGCGTGGCCGCCCAGATACTCGCCGCCAGCCACCGCCGACCGGACGAGGTCTTGGTGCTGCTCAACGACCGCGACCCGCAGTGGCACGACGTTTACCGCCTCGACCTGGCCACGGGCGAGCGGACGCTGCTGCTACAAAACGACCGCTACCTGGAGTTCGCCGCCGATGACGACCTGAACCTGCGCCTGGCGATGGAGATGACGCCCGACGGTGGAATCACCCTGCATATGCTCGACGACGCCGGCGAGTGGCAGCCGTGGGAGACTGTCCCGACGGAGGACACGCTGACCACCTCCATCATCGGTTTCGACCGCACCGGCCGGCTGCTCTACCTGCGCGATAGCCGCGGGCGGGACACGGCCGGCCTCTTCGTGCTCGACCTTGACACGGGCGGCCGGCGATTGCTGGCCGAAGACGCCCGCGCCGACGTCTCCGACGCGCTGCGCCACCCGACCGAGCGCGACGTGCAGGCCGTCGCCATCGTCTACGATCGCAAGGCGTGGCAGGTGCTCGACATGGAAATCGCCCCTGATCTG
>NZ_JAYRVJ010000314.1:0-21232 GCF_041918635.1 Promineifilum sp. (SeqCode) | reverse complement strand
GGATTGTAAACCCCCGTCCCGCTTCCTATAATCTCGCCCGGTTTGCGCCACACGAGGCGTAGGCCCAAGTGGGTAACAACAACACATGACAATTTGGCATACACAATCGGTAGATGAAGTACTCAGTGAGTTGAGCGTCCAGCCCGAGGCCGGGCTGAACGAGGCCGAGGCGGGTCAACGGCTGGCGACCTATGGCCCAAACGAACTGATCGAGCGCGGCGGCAAGCACCCGCTGCGCATCCTGTGGCAGCAGTTCACCAGCACGATGGTGCTCATCCTCATCGCCGCTGCTGTGGTCTCCGGGCTGCTGGGCAAGGCGACGGAGACCATCGCCATCGCCGCCATCGTCGTCCTCTTTGCCCTGCTTGGCTTCGTGCAGGAGTACCGCGCCGAGCAGGCCATGGCCGCGTTGAAGAAGCTGGCCGTGCCCGTCGTGCGCGTGTTGCGCGGCGGTGAGCGGCGCGAGCTGTCCGCCCGCGAGCTTGTGCCGGGGGACGTGATCCTGCTGGAAGCGGGCAGCGCCGTGCCGGCCGACGTGCGCCTCATCGAAAGCGCCAACCTGCGCATCCAGGAGGCGGTGCTGACGGGCGAGTCAGAGGCGGTGGAGAAGGAGACGGGCGCGTTGGAGCAGGCCTCACTGCCGCTGGGCGACCGCATCAACATGGGCTACATGGGCACGGCTGTCACCTATGGGCGCGGCACGGCTGTCGTCGTCGAGACGGGCATGTCCACCGAACTGGGCAAGATCGCCTCGCTCATCCAGGACGTGGACGAGTCGTCCACGCCCCTCCAACGGCGACTCGACGGCGTCGGCAAGCTGCTGGCGCTGGTTGGCGTGGCCGTGGCCGGGCTGGTCATGCTCATCGGCGTGCTGCTGCGCGAAGACCCGCGCGACATGTTCCTGACTGCCGTCAGCGTGGCCGTCGCCGTCGTGCCGGAGGGGCTGCCGGCCGTCGTCACGGTGACGCTGGCCCTGGGCGCGCAGCGCATGTTGCGGCGCAACTCGCTCATCCGCAAGCTGCCGGCGGTTGAGACGCTCGGCGCGGTCACCGTCATCTGCTCCGACAAGACGGGCACGCTGACCGAGAACCGCATGACGGTCACAGTCATCGACGTGGCCGGTCACTACCTGGAACTGATCGGCACGGCCCACCCCCATCCCGCCCCCGCGCTGTCGGACAACGGCGCGGCGTCGATCCGGCTGGCCGACCAGCCGCCGGCCATCGGCCTGGCCCTGGCTGGCGGGGCGCTCTGCAACGACGCCTCGCTCCAGCCCGATCCGGAGACAGGGCGGTATGGAGTCATCGGCGACCCAACAGAGGGGGCGCTGCTGGTGGCCGCGCTCCAGGCCGGGGTGCGGCGCGAAGAACTTCTGGCGGTCGCGCCGCGCGTGGCCGAACAGCCCTTCGACTCGGAGCGCAAGCGCATGACCACCGTCCACCGGCTGCCGGACGATCCGGCCGGTCTGCCGGAGGCGCTGGCCGGACTGCGCGCCGCCGGCCTGCGGCCGGGCGAGCAGTACGTCGCCTTCACCAAGGGCGCGGTGGACGGGATGCTCGACATCAGCCGGCGCATCTGGGTCGGCGGCGAACCGCAACCGCTGGACGACCACTGGCGCGAGGGGCTGCACCGCGCCAACGAGCAAATGGCCGATAACGGCATGCGCGTGCTGGGCATCGGCGTGCAGTGGATCGACGCGCCCGATGAGGAACTGGAGCGCGATCTGACCATCATCGGCCTGGTGGGCATGATCGACCCGCCGCGGCCGGAGGTGAAGGCGGCCGTCGCCACGGCCAAGGCCGCCGGTATCCGCCCCATCATGATCACCGGCGACCACCCGCTGACAGCGCGTTTCATCGCCTACGACCTGGGCATCTCCGACAACGGCCGGGTGAAGACGGGGCTGATGCTCGACGCCATGTCGCCCGAAGAATTGGAGCAGGTCGTTGACGACGTATCCATCTACGCCCGCGTGACCCCGGCCAACAAGCTGGAGATCGTCGAAATGCTCCAGAAGAAGGGCCACGTCGTCGCCATGACCGGCGACGGCGTCAACGACTCGCCGGCGCTCAAGCGCTCCGATATCGGCGTGGCGATGGGCATCACCGGCACCGATGTCTCGAAGGAGGCGTCGGACATGGTGCTGCTCGACGACAACTTCGCCACCATCGTCGCCGCCGTGGAAGAGGGGCGCGTTATCTACGACAACATCCGCCGTTTCGTTAAGTTCTCCATTGCCGGCAACGTCGGCAAGGTGCTGGTGATGTTGCTGTCGCCGCTGCTGCTAGGGGCGGGGGCGGCCGTGGCCCTGCTGCCGCTCCAACTGCTGTGGCTCAACCTGCTGACCGACGGCCTGCTCGGCCTCGGCCTGGGCGTGGAGCCGGCCGAGCGCAACACCATGCGCCGCCCGCCGCGCGATCCGAAAGCGGGGTTGTTCAGCGAGGGGTTGGGCGTCCACGTGCTGTGGGTGGGCGTGCTCATCGGCGCGGTGGCCCTGTTGACCGGCTGGTTCTACTACGATCCCGCCAACCCGGACGACACCACGTGGCAGACGATGCTCTTCACCACGCTGGCCTTCCTCCAGGTCGGCCAGGCGCTCGCCTCCCGCTCCAGCCGCGAATCGTTCTTCGCGCTGGGTCTGCGCACCAACCTGACGCTGCTGGGGCTGGCCGTGGCCGTTGTCGCGCTACAACTGGCCGTGCTCTACGCGCCTTTTCTGGAGCGGTTCTTCCTCATCGTCCCGCTGCCGGCCCGCGACTTGCTGCTGGCGATGGGGCTGGGCAGCCTCGCTTTCTGGGCCATCGAGATCGAGAAATGGCTCTTGCGGCGGCGGGGCGGAGCGTAGCCGCCGCGCGGGGACGTGACGCTCACTCCCCGGCTGCCAGGTGGAAGAGCGTCCTGGGCAGGAATTCGCGCGCATTGATGGCCTGAATTTGGGCCTGTGGATCATATACCTCCATCTCGTCGCCGGGAGCGGCGAGGTGGAGGTTTTCGTTGGGGGGTGGAACGTCGCGGAGCGTGACCGCGAAGACCAGCGTGAGCGCCGGCCGGCCGGCGGCCAGGTAGACGCCGTTTAGAGTCTCAGAGCCCCCATACCAGCCAAGGGCCGGCAACAGCCGCCGCCTGATGGTCTCCCATGGCGCTTCACCCCGCGCGACGCGCCCGGCCGGCAACCGCCACGGTTCGCCCGGCCTATCGCGCACCCAGGCGACCGCGTCCCCGAGGGCCGCGACGACGCTGGCGACGACCGCTACGGTCACTTCCCACTCCGGCGCGGACGGCGCGGTTCGTGTCCGGCCCGACAACAGCCGGCCGAGGCGCGCTCCCACACCTTCCTCGATAGACGACAGATAGACCGGCCCGCCCTTGTGGTGGAGCGTGTCGCCGGCCGGCTGCCGGTAGGGCGCAGCCAGGCCGCGCGGCAGCGGTTGGGCGTCGAAGAAGCCGGCCGGCGGCTGCCCTTCCGGGATGGCCAGGTCGCCGCCGCGCATGGTGCAACGGAAGCAGAAGATCAACTCGTCGCCGCGACCGTCATAGTACATGCCCGTCAGGCGCACCGGCAGCACGTACAGCCCGGTCTGCTCGCGGAAGGCGCGGGCCAGTGTGTCGGCCGGCAGGACGTCCGGCTCCAGAGAGGAATAGATCGGCGTCAGGGTCGTGGCGTCAGTCTGTTGTAGCAAAACCCGGCTCTTATGATCCGTTAAGAAGCCGGCAGTAGTAACGCGCATTTTAATTCTTCTCTCGTAAAGTGTTATTCGTGGCGTTTTGTTGAGTATTTTGTGTGTGCTCGCCCAACAAACCGCCCTCACATTTGTGGAAGAAGAGTAGGCTCTCAGTCGTCAATTCACTCAGTCGAATCCACATCCGTCACGGTTGGCGGCTGCCCCTATTCTACCACCGGTGTCTACCCGCACACCGGCTCATCGTTGTACCAAAATACCATAGTGGTCGCGTCCTGCGCGGAACCACACTAGGCGGCGATCCCTTCCTAGCGTCATTGCGCGTCGTCGCAAAGGGTGAATGTAGTGATATGAAGTCTCACACTGGCAAACCCATTATCGTCTTGACCCTGTTGCTCCTCCTGCTGCTGGCAGGTAACGCGCTGGCTCAAAGCCCCGCCAGCCAGAATACGTTCTATGCCCCGGCCGTTCTCAGTCCGACCGCCTGCACCACCGTGGTTAATGCCGGACAGAGCATCCAGGCCGCCGTCAACGCCGCCCGCAGCGGCCAGACCGTCTGCGTCCGCGGGGGCATCTACGTGGAGCAAGTGCAGTTGAAGCCCTCCAGCGCGGGCATTAGCCTGATGGCCTACCCCGGCGAGCACCCCGTCATTGACGGACAAAATCGGGTTCCGGCCGTCACCACCCAGAACAAATTCGCCGGCCTGATCCACATCACAGGCAGCAACATCATCGTGGACGGGTTCGAAGTTCGCAATGGGACGATGCGCGGCATCGTCGTCGGGCAGCCGGCCTCAGCGACGCCTATCCAGAACGTGATCGTGCGCAACACCTTCGTTCACACGAACAAGGAAGCGGGCATTGTCGTGACCGGTAGTTCGACCACCTACGCCCGCAACGTCCTGATCGAGAACAACGTTGTCTACAACAACCTGCGCAAGAACGCCGGCGGCGCGGCCGGCGGCAGCGCGCTGGCCTTCGTCCAGACCACCAACAGCATTGCCCGTGGCAATCGCGTCTATAACAACTATGGCGAGGGGCTGGTAGCCGATCGCTGGTCGTCGGGCATTGTCCTGGAAGATAACACCACCTATGACAACCGGGGCGCGAACCTGTATCTGATCAACACGACGAACCCGCTGGTGCGGCGCAATCTGGTCTACTGCACCGACGACCGCACCTTCTGGCGTAAGGGCAAGGCGACGGCCTACCGCGCCGGCCCCGGTCTGCAGGTCCGCGATGAGGACTTCGAGGGCCAGTCGGTGAAGCCGCCGCCCAGCTCCGGGCAGGTCATCATCAACAACGTCGTCATCGGGTGCGGCTCCAACTTCGGCGTCGCCACCCAGATAGCCGGCGGTGGGCTGAACAACGCCCTGATCGCCAACAACTCCTTCATCAACGCGCGCTCCGACACCGGCGAGGGCGCCAACAACATCGAGATAGAGGGACGGTCCAGTCTGCGCAATACGCGCTTCGTCAACAACCTGATCGTCCAGACCGTGCCGGGCACGATCACCCGCATCCAGACGACGGTGGCGACGCCGAATATGTCCACCTTTACCGTCGCCAACAACCTGTACAACAAGGCGCCGAGCAACGGCTGGTTTAGCACCGAGGCCGGTCGGGTAATCGGCGACCCGCTGCTGGGCAGCCTGGCGCTACCGGTCAGGGGCGTGCTGCCTAACGTGGCCGGCTTCGCCATCCGCGTCGGCTCGCCGGCCATCGACCGCGGCCAGGCCGTGAGTCATGTAACCGACGACTTCTTCAAGGGCAGCCGCGCCGGCGCGCTGGACATCGGTGCGGATGAACTGGGCGGCGGCACGGGCTACATCATTCAGGCTCCGGTGGCGGGTGAGGCAGAGGCCATCGCCGCGGCCGGGGCGCAACCCGCGCCGGTCGAGACGGCGTTGCCCGCAACGCTGCACGTCTCCCCGACCGCGACCGGAACGCTCGGCGACGTGGCCTACAATCCGGGCGACATCCTGGCCTATGACACCGCCACGGGCGCGTGGTCGGTCGTCTTCAACGCCGCCGCGGCCGGTCTGAACAAGCCGCTGAGCGACTTCGAACTGCTGCCCGATGGCTCCATCCTGCTGGCGGTCGATGGTCGCGCGCGCCTCCAGACGCCGAGCGGCCGGCTGACGCTGACCGCCCACGACGTGGCCCGCTACGTGCCCGATGGCGCGGCGGGGCGCTTCGAACTGTACTTCGACGGTTCCGACGCCGGCCTGACGCGGCCCTCGGAGCGGATCGATGCCCTGGCCCTGCGGCCGGACGGCGCGCTGCTCATCAGCACGGCCGGCCCGGTGGCCGTCGGTCGCGGCGCGGAAGCGCTGCGGGCCGAGGGCAGCGCGCTGCTGGCCTTCCAGCCGGCGACGCTCGGTGCGGACACGGCCGGCGCGTGGTCGCTGGCGCTGGATGGCGCGGCGCTGTACGAGGGCGACGTCACGACAGCCTGGTACGACGCCGACGGCGCTCTGTACGCCGGCGATGACGAAGCGATCTTCGCCATCGGCGCGGACGGCAGCGCGTCGCTCTACTGGAGCGCGACCGACGCTGCGGATATGGGTCTGAAGGGCTTCGCCATCGGCCGCTAGTCCACACTGAGTGAAGGGAATGCGCGCGGGCCATCCCCTTCACCCCATCGCTGCCAACATCGACGCAGGCCGGGCCGAGCAAGCCCGGCCTGCACCCTTTCTACCGTCGTAGGGGCGCACCTGCGTGTGCGCCCTGGGGCAGACACGCACGTTACTACAACCGAAGCCGCAAGGCGCACCGCAACTAAGGCGCACCTGCGTGTGCGCCCTGGGGCAGACACGCAGGTCCGCCCCTACCTAGTCGCGGCGAACGTCAGATTCATTGTAAGGATGTTCTGGTATGCTGTGCGCGGTTTCCGCGTTAATGGGCACTTAAGGGGTAGGAAAAATGAAAGCGACCGCGCACAAAATCTTGATCGTTCTGTCCTTGCTGCTGGCGCTGACGGCCACTGGCCGCGGCGCGGGCGCGGCTCTGCTCGACGCAGCCGGCTGCGACGCCGTCGTGAATGAGGGCGAGAGCATCCAGGCGGCCATCGATGCCGCCGCCAACGGCCAGACGATCTGCGTGCGCGGCGGTAGCTACCACCAACTGGTTAGAGTCCCGGAGACAAAGACGAACTTGACCCTGGCCGCCTATCCGGGCGAGACCCCCGTCATTGACGGCCAGCGTGTGCTACCGGGCGGCTTGCCCGCGTCCCGCTTCGTCGCTCTGGTCGAGATTCAGGGGCCGGGAACCGTCCTCGACGGGTTTGAGATTCGCTACTCCAGCGCCCGCGGCCTCGACATCGGCAAGGCGGCCAACAACGCGGTCGTCCGCAACACCAGCGTCCACGACAACTGGAGAACGGGCATTCTGGTGCAGGGCCAGCCGAACGCGCCCAGCCGCGGCGTCCTTGTCGAGAACAACGAGGTCTACAACAACCTGCTCAAAGCGCGCTACACGCCCGTCATCTACCGCGGCCTGCGCTCCGGTACGGGGCCGCAGGATTGGACGTTCGACCTGGACGAACTGTGGAACAACCCCTTCTGGACGGGCGCGGACGCCGATCTTCCTGAGGATTGGGTCAACGGCCTGTCGATGACGTTCAACGACGATGGCACGACGGCGCGCATCTATGCCGGCACGGCTCGCGCCGCCCGCGTCGGCTACATCGGCGCGGAGCACAGCGCCACCGGCGCGCAGTTCAGCTACTCTGGAACCGACATCCTTTTCCACGAGCCGGCCACCAACAAGTGGACGCTGTTCTTCAACGGTGACGCGTTGGGGGCGACGGGGCTGCCGGCCGGGGCGATGATCGACGCTTTCCAGATCGAGCGCCCGCCGGAGCCGGCCCCCTGTCCTGCCTGCACGCCCATCGTGATAAGCTTCGCGGTCGCCACCACCGTGCCCATCGGCGGCACGCCGACGGTCATCGGGCCGAGCGACTTGGTGCGCTTCTCGCCGACGGCCGTGGACAACTACGGCGCCATCACGGCCGGCCAGTTCACGCTCGACCGGTTGGCCTCCAGCATGGTTGGCCTGCCGGCCGATGCCAACATCGACGCGCTGGATCGCGCGCCGGCTCCCGACGGCCGGCTGCTGATGAGCTTTGCCGACAACACCGCTGTCGGCTTGCTGTCCATCAGCAATGAGGATCTGGTTTCCTACGACGAGGCCGCGCAGACCTGGTCGCTTTACTTCGACGGCGACAAGATACCGTTCAATCCGTTCCCTGACGACTTGAAGGCCGCCTGGCTCGACCGGAACGGCCACATCTACATCAGCGGCGACCCCATCGGCGGCAGCGCCCTGGCCTTTGTGGAGACCGAGGATGGCGTCGGCCGCGGCAACCGCGTCTACAACAACTACGGCGAGGGGATCATCGCCGGTCGCTACACCCGGCGCATCACGCTGGAAGACAACGTCAGCTACGACAACCAGAATGCCAACCTTTACCTGGATTCGACCACCGCTCCGCTCGTCCAGCGCAACCTGATCTACTGCACCGGCGACCGGCAGTTCTGGCGCAAAGGCTCGCTGACGACCTACCGGCCGGGCAACGGTCTGTTCGTGCGCGACGAGGACTTTGAGGGCCAGACCACCATGCCGCCAGCCAGCAGCGGCCAGGTCATCATCAACAACATCGTCGTTGGCTGCAGCACCAACTTCGGCGTGTCCACGCAACGCGCTACCGGCGGGGGCGGGCTGCGCGACGCGCTGGTCGCCAACAATACTTTCGTCAACGCCCGCGGCGATGCGGCGGCCGGCGTCAACAACGTCTCGTTCGATAGCGAGGCGACCTACATCGATTCGCGCTTTACCAACAACCTGATTTACCAGACCGAGCCGGGTACGGCGGTGCGCATCATGGGTACGCGCAACGCGTTCGGCACGCTGATCGTGGCCCACAACCTGTACAACACCGCGCCGCCGGCCGGCTGGTTCAGCGGCGAGGTCGGGCGGGTGGTCGGCCCGCCGCAGTTCGCCGGTTCGGCCGCGCCGCCGGGAGCCGGCCAAGCGCCCGTCCCGGCCAACTTCCGCCTGACCTATGCCTCGCCCGCCTTCGACGCCGGCCAGTCGACGGTCGAGGTCGCCGCCGACTTCTTCATCCAGTCGCGCGCGGCCACCGGCGCGCCCGACATCGGCGCGCACGAGCTGCCCTACGTCGGGACGATCATCGTACAGCAGGTCTCGCCGGCGCGGGCGGCGCAGACGTTCGACTACACCGCCGACTACGCGCCGGACGGCTTCCAGCTGCGCGACGGCCAGCGCCACGACTCCGGGCCGCTACCCGCCGGCCTCCACGGTGTGACCGCCGCGCCCATCGCCGGCTGGACGACGACGGGTGAGTGTGATGACGGCTCTCCGCCCGACGCCATCGATCTGGCCCCCGGCGAGACGGTTACCTGCACCTTCAGCAGCAGCCAGGAGACGCGCCTGACCGTGGTCAACCGGCTCGACCCGGCGACCGACCCGCAGCGTTTCGACTTCACGCTGACGCCCGGCGACTCCTTCCAGTTGGGCCACGAGCAGCGCGCTTTCAGCATCGCGCCGGGAACTTATGCGCTCGCCGCCGCCGTGCCCAATGGCTGGCGGCAGACGGGCGCGACGTGCGACAACGGCGACGACGTGAGCGCCGTCACGCTCGCGGCGGGAGATCAGGTGACCTGCACGTTCGATCACGCCCGCCTCGGCCGCATCGTCGTGCGCAAGGAAACGCAGCCTGACGGGGCGGCGCAGCGCTTCGACTTCACCGCCAGCTACGATCCCGACGGCTTTAACCTGGGCGACGGCGAGAGCGACACCTCGGCCTATCTGCCGGCGGGCAGCTACGCCGTGGCCGAAACGCTGCCGGCGGGCTGGGCGCAGACGAACGCGACCTGCGACGACGGCTCGACGCCGGCGGCCATCAACCTCGCCGCGGGCGAGACGGTAACGTGCACGCTGGTCAACGCCCAGTTGCGCCTGGCCGTCACCAAGACGCCCAACCCGACGAGCGTCGTCGCGCCGGGCGGCGACGTGACCTTCAGCGTGGCGGTCAACAACACTGGCGCGGCGGCGGTGACGCTGACGACCCTGACCGATTCGGTCTACGGCAACGTCGCCAACGCCGCCAATGCCGCCCTGAAGGCTACGACGTGCAGCCTGCCGCAGACGGTAGCCGCCGGCGCGGGCTACAGTTGCACGTTCACGGCGACGGTCAGCGGCGCGGCCGGCAACACGCACACCAACCAGGTGACGGCCGCCGGCCAGGGGCCGAACGGGACGCCCGTCAGCGCCGCTGCCAGCGCCTCGGTCGCCATCGTCGCCCCGCAGCCGGGGCGGATCATCGTCATCAAGCGCACCGTGCCGGCCGGTTCGACCCAGGCGTTCACCTTCACGCCGTCCTATGGCGCGGCCTTCCAGTTGCGGGACGGCCAGAGCCATGACTCCGGTCTGTTGCCGCCCGGCAGCTACAGGGTAAGTGAGACTGTGCCCGCCGGCTGGTCGCAGACGGGCGCGACGTGCAGCAACGGCAACGCGCCGGCCGCCATCACCCTGCCCGCCGGCCAGACGGTCACCTGTACCTTCACCAACCAGCGCCTGACCAGCGGCCCGGAGGCTACGATCTACGTCAGCACCAACAAGGCCGGCACGGTGCGAGGTGTGGCCTACGCGATTGGCGACATTCTGGCTTACAACGGGCGCACCGACACGTGGTCGCTCTACTTCGACGGCTCAGACGTGGGCGTGACCAAGACGATCAGCGACTTCGAGGTGCTGGCGGACGGCTCGCTGCTGATGACGCTCAACGCCCGCACGCCGCTGAACAGCGGCGCGGCCCGCTTCACCCTGGAGGTTCAGGACATTGCCCGCTTTGTCCCCACGGCGCTCGGCCCGACGACGGCCGGCGCGTTCTCGCTCTACTTCGACGGCTCCGACGTGGGGATGACCACGTCCGACGAGAGCATTGATGCGCTGGCCCGGCTGGCCGATGGCGCGCTGCTAATCAGCACGTCCGGTAGCGCGTCGGTCAAGAACGGCAGCGCCACGCTGACCGCCAAGGACGAAGACCTGCTGGCCTTCACGGCCACGAGCACCGGCGCGACCACCGCCGGGACGTGGCGACTGCACTTCCGGGGGGCGGATGTGTCGGGCATGACGGTCGAGAACCTGACCGGAGCCTCGGTAGACCCGGCGACGGGCACGCTGTACGCGACGGTCGTCAACAGCTTCACGATCGGCGGGGTCAGCGGCAACCAGTTGACGGTGCTGGCGATTACCCCGGCCCGCGCCGTCTCCGCCTACTGGACGGCCAGCAGCGCCGGCTTCACCAACCCCCTGGACGGCCTTTACATCGTCCGCTAAAGAATTAAACACGGATGGGACACACGGATTTTACGGATGACACGGATTGAACATCAATTTCAATCCGTGTTGATCCGTCCAATCCGTGTCTAATTGCTTCCATCCACCATTGCCCGCGCGATGGCGTTGTGGCGGCGCAGGTGAGGTTCCAGGTCAACGGTCGCCAGATGCCCCTCTCGCACCACGACGCGCCCGTTGACGACCGACCAATCCACCCGCCCGGTGCGGCAGAAGACGATGGCCGCCACCGGATCATGCCAGGCCCCGGCGTAATCCACCCGGTTGAGGTTCACGGCCACAAAGTCGGCGCTCATGCCGGGGGCCAGCGCCCCGATGTCGTCGCGCCCCAGCGCCGCCGCGCCGCCCCGCGTGCCGATCTCCAGCGCCTCGCGCGCCGACAGCGCCCCGGCGTTGCCGGCGAACCCACCGCGGCCGCCTGGGGCCTCGCTCAGGTAGCGGTCGGGAGCGACGCGCTGCAATAGCATCGCCTGGCGCGCCTCAGCCAGCAGGTGGCCGGCGTCGTTGCTGGCCGAGCCGTCCACACCCAGGCCCACCGGCGCGCCCGCCCGGCGCAAATCGAGCACGTGACAGATGCCGCTGGCCAGGCGCATGTTGCTGCTGGGGCAGTGGGCCACGCCCGTCCCCGTGCCGCCGAACAGTTCGATCTCGCCCGGACTCATGTGGACGCAGTGGGCGTGCCACACGTCATCGCCCGTCCAGCCCAACGACTCGACATAGGGCACGGGGCGCTGGCCGAACGTCTCCAGACAGAACGCTTCCTCCTCGATGGTCTCCGCCAGATGAGTGTGCAGCCGGACGCCATAGGCGCGGGCCAGCGCCGCCGACTCGCGCATCAGGTCGGGCGTGACGGAAAAGGGGGAGCAGGGGGCCAGCACGACGCGGGTCATGGCGTGGCGGCCGGCGTCGTGGTAGGTCTCGATCAGGCGGCGGCTGTCGCGCAGGATGAACGTCTCGTCCTCGGTCACGCGGTCGGGGGGCAGCCCGCCCCGGCTCTCGCCCAACGACATGGAGCCGCGCGCGGCGTGGAAGCGCAGGCCGATGTCGGCCGCGGCCCGAATCTGGCTGTCCAGCGTGCAGTCGTTGGGGAAGATGTAGAGGTGGTCGCTGCTGGTCGTGCAGCCGGACAGGGCCAGCTCGGCCAGCCCGGTGATGGTGCTGACGTAGATCGCTTCGTCGGTCAGGTTGGCCCAGATGGGGTAGAGCGTCTTTAGCCAGGTGAACAGGTCAGCGTCCTGGGCGATGACGCGGGTCAGGCTTTGGTAGAGGTGGTGGTGGGTGTTGACCAGGCCGGGCAGGACGACGTGGTCGCGCAGGTCGAGGACGGTGTCGGCTGTGGCCGGCAGATCAGCCGTGGGGCCAACTTGCTCGATGACGTTGTCGCGGACGAACAGCCCGCCGCCGGCGATCTCCTGGCGCGCGTCGTCCATCGTGACCAGGACCAGGGCGTTCTTGACGAGTAGTGTGCTCATGGCAGCTCCTTGTGGGGTGGTTGCGGAACTGTAACACGTCCAGGATGGATTGCGTACTGGAAGAGGAACACAGAGAGACACAGAGACAGGACACAGAGTACCACAGAGACGGAGATAGACGTCTCCTTCTTCCCCCCGTGCAACTCTGTGTCTTCACTCTGTGCTCCTCTGCGTTCCTCTTCCCCTCTACCTTTTTTGGCAAGGCCACGTCCGGTGAGCTATAATAGCAAAATGCCCATCGGGGATGTGGCGGAACTGGCAGACGCGCATGACTTAGAATCATGTGCCGAAAGGCGTGTGGGTTCGAGTCCCTCCATCCCCACTTTCCAACCCAGAGCGTTGCGCCGAGGCAACGCTTTTTCTTTCAAGAGGTAACCCGTGACACTGACTATTCAAACCAGTGAAGATGAACTGCGGCAGTTGACGCTGACCATCGAAGTCGACGAGGCGCGCGTGCAAAAGGCCATGCAGCAGAAGGCGCGCGAGTTGAGCCGCGAGATCACCATGCCCGGCTTCCGGCCCGGCAAGGCTCCCTATGACATCGTTGTGCGCCGCATCGGCGAGGACACCCTGCGCGGCGAGGCGCTCGAAGAACTCGTCCAACCCGTCTTCGAGGAGGCGCTCGAACAGGCCGGCGTCGAACCCTATGCCCAGCCGTCGCTGGAGAACATCCAGGCCAAGCCGCTCGTCTTCACCTTCACCGTCCCTCTGTCGCCGCAAGTGACGCTGGGCGATTACCGCGCCCACCGCCAGGAGATCGAGCCGGTCCAGGTGACGGACGAGGCGCTGCAAGAGGCGCTGGAGTACGTCCAGACCCGCCACCAGGTCGTCGAGGCTGTCGACCGGCCGGCCCAGGCTGGTGACGTGGTAACGATGAGCGGCAGCGGCCGGTTCACCGCTCCCAGGCCGCCGGCCGAGGGTGAAGAAACGACCGCGCCGGAGGAAGGCGAGACGGGCGAGGCGATCTTTGACGAGGAGCGGCTGGAGCTGTTGCTCGACGCCAAGACGCTCTTCCCCGACACGCCCTTCGTCGAGAACATCATCGGCATGGCCGTCGGCGACCAGAAGCAGTTCAGCTTCACCTTCCCCGATCCCTATGAGCACGACGCGGAGTACGCCGGCCGCGAAGCGACGTTCGACGTGAGTGTGACCGACGTCAAGAAGCGCGAACTGCCGCCGCTGGATGACGAGTTGGCCAAGCTGGAGGGCAAGTATGAGACGCTGGACGAACTGCGCGAGGCGCTGCGCCGCGACCTGACGCTCCAGGCGGAGAACACGGCCAAGGAGAAGACCATCGAGGAGATGATCGACCACCTGCTGGAGGACGCCACGCTCGTCTACCCGCCCGCCGCCGTGGAGAGCCAGCTAGATGACGCCGTGGAGGAGTTCAAGCAGCGGTTGACCCGCAGCGGCTGGGAGTTCAAGGATTACCTCAACCTGCAGGGTATGACTGAGGAGAAGCTGCGCGAGGACTTCCGCGAGAACACGGAGCGGGGGCTGCGCCGCCAGTTGGTCTTGCGCGAGTTCATCCTGAATGAGCGCCTGCGTGTGGGAGCGGCCGACATCGACCACCTGATCGAGGATCGCGTGGCCCGCTTCGACAACGAGGGGCTGAAGGAAAGCATGCGCAACTACTACCGCAGTGGGCGCGGGTTCGAAACGATCAGCAGCGAAGTGCTGAGCGATAAGGTTTACGAGCGCATCAAGGAAGTCCTGAGCGGCACGGCCCCCGATCTGGCGGCGCTGGCCGCGGCGGCCGAGGCCGACGAAGAGGAGTAGGTGAGGCGTCCCGGCAAATAATGGAAATCTAACGCCTTGCCGGTAAACTCATTGAGAGCGGCCGGGTACCTGTCCTCGTTTGCTGCTAAGGTAGATAAAGAGTGAAGCAGAGTTCTGCAGAGATCGCGCCGAGTTCCACAGAGAAAGCCCTCTTCTCTCAGTGGCACTCTATGTTCATTCTCTGTGGAACTCTGTGTCCCTCTTCGCTTTGAGGAGAATCAGCTATGTTCGACATTCCAACGTCCCTCGTCCCCATGGTCGTCGAATCGACCGGCCGCGGCGAGCGCGCCTATGACATCTTCTCGCTCTTGCTGAAGGAGCGGATCATCATCTTGGGAACGCCCATCAACGATCAGATCGCCAATCTCATCGTCGCCCAACTGTTGTGGCTGGCCAGCGAGGATGACTCGAAGCCCATCCGCATGTACATCAACTCCCCTGGCGGCCAGGTCTACGCCGGCATGGCGATCTACGACACGATGCAGCAGGTCACCTGCCCCGTCTCGACCGTCGCCGTCGGCTTCACGGCCAGCTTCGGCACCATCCTGCTAACAGCCGGCACGAAGGGCATGCGCTACGCGCTTCCCAACGCGACCATCCACCTGCACCAGCCGCTCGGCGGCGCGCGCGGCCAGGCGTCGGATATCGCCATCCAGGCTCAGGAGATTCTGCGCCTGCGCACCGACCTGAACAGAATCCTGAGCTACCACACCGGCCAGACTGTCGAACGCATTCAGAAGGACACCGACCGCGACCTGTACATGACCGCGACCCAGGCCCGCGACTACGGGCTGGTGGATGAAGTGCTGCGCAGCGGCATTCCCGAGAACGGCGACGGGCGGTAGAAAGAGAACAATCCGCCGATTAGGCAGATTTTCGCAACAGCCGGAGCTTTTGCTCCGGCTGTTGTTTTTAGGCTGGTCTCGGCTGCGCCTGCAGAATTTGCCCACAGACGGTTCTACACCTATAATCGGCCTGTCTGGGTGGTCGTATGCAGACAGCGCCTGGGCCAACGCGAGACACATGATCAAACGCTTCACACGTGCGCGGTTTGGGAATCTGTTCCTGATTCTGTTGAGTATCACGGTCGGTTTGGCCTATCTCGGCGCCTCCCTGCAACCCCCCGCGGTTGGCGCCATTCCCGCGCAACAGACCAACCTGCAAGTGGGCTTCACTTCAACCTCATTCTCGGTCGACGAGGACGACGGGCCGGCCGTAATTCAGGTTCAGATCAATCAGGCCCCGCCCGCCGGTCAAACAGTAGTCGTGGAATATCTAACGGTGCCGGGCACGGCCATCGCGGGGCAAGACTATACAACGGTCACCGGTCAGCTGACGTTTAGCAATTCGACGGCCACTACGCAGAGCTTTAACGTCCCAATTATCAACAACGCCACTTCCAATCAGGCGAATCGAACGGTTAACCTGGTCTTACGAATAATATCCGGCCAGGCCACACTGGCCCCCGGCCAGGCTGTGCTGACCATTGTGGACGACGACCCCACGCCCACGCCGACCGTGCGGCCGACGGCGGCCACCGGCACGCCCATCTTCGTTGACCTGACCGAACCGAACGACTCCTTCGACGAGGCGCACCCTGTCCAGCCTGACGCCACCGCCCTGTGCCAGCTCACCCTTTGGCCGCCCGGCGATGAGGATTACTACGTCTTCGCCGTGAAGCAGGGCGTCTTCTACAAGGTCCAGACCGACCAGTTATCGCCCGGCCTCGATACGGTGCTGAAGATCTACAACCAGAACGGCGAGCCGATCGCTGAGAACGACGATATTGGCGCGGCCGGCGAGTTCCGCTCCGAAGTCGTCGTGCGGGCCGATACCACGGGAACCTACTTCGCCCGCGCCGTCAACAAAAGCCCGGCCGACGCGGCCAATAAGACCTACTGCTTCGGCATTGACGCGATGGAGCAGCCGACGCCCACGGCGACGCCCACCCTGCTGCCCACCCGCGTCGGCTCCGACACCTGCGAGCCGAACGGCACGCTGGCGCTGGCTTGCCTCTTTGGTGAGAACCAGTCGCAGGAGTTCAACTTCGTGCCCCCCTTCAATGAGGGGCCTGACCAGGACTTCTACCGCATCTGGGTCAAGCCCGGCATCACCATCACCTGCGAGACGAACCAGCTCTCCAGCGTGACGGACACCAACATGATCTTCCTGGGGCCGAACGGCGAGGACTTCAATCCGCAATTGGGCAACGACGACAAAGCGCCGGGCGATAAAGGCAGCCGCCTGACCTTCACCTCGTTTTACACCGGCTGGCTGACCGTCCTGATCGGGCCGGTGAACCCCGTCCCGCTGGCCCAGGCGGCGCAGTTTACCTATACCCTGGCCTGCACGTCCAGCGTCCCGCCGACAGCGACGCCGACCGTGCCGCGGCCGACAGCGGCGCCCGGCGGGGGCGGCGGGGGTGGCGTGTTTGTGCCGACCATCACGCCGCTGCCGACGCCAACGCCATTCGATCTGTCGGCTCTACTGACCCCCTCGCCAACGTTCATCCCCCTGGTGACCATCCAGCCCCTGCCGACCGGCACGCCGGCGACCGGGGCGGGTGGGACAACTACCGTTAACCTGACCGTTTTCTACGACAGCAACTTCAACTTCACGCCGGAGATCAACGAGGGCATCATCGACGTGGCCGTGGCGCTCTACGATAACACCAACGGCCGCCTGCTCGCCTTCGGCTATACTAACCAGTCGGGCGTGGTGCGCTTCGAGGCCGTGCCCAGCAGCGGGGCGGTGCGCGTCGAGGTGCCGCTGCTCAACTACACCCAGATCGTGGGCCCGGGCGAGTCCAATATCGCGGTGCGCGTCGCGCCGCTGCCCCTGCCCATCGGAATTCCGTAAGGAGCGGAACCGGGGACGCGCCGCTGACGTCCTTCTTTTGATCCATCATGACGGCCGATCCGCAACCCCCCGCCCGCAGCCCGCTGCAACGCCTGACGGCCAATCCGGCCCTGCTTCTACTGGCCATTGTAGCCGTGATCGCGCTGTTAGCCGCCTGCATCATGGGCTTCCTGCTGCTGCGGCCCATGATCAGCGGCGACGGCGGCGCGGAGACGGCCGGCGGCACGCCCGCGACCGGCGAACCGACGCCCTTTCCCGACGCGACTCTGCCGGCCGGCGGCAGCGAGCCGGTCATTGTCGGCGTCAGCGAGTCGGGAACTTTCTCAGTCACCCTCGACGCGCCGGCCACCCTGGGCATCCTCGACCAGCAGCGGGCCGTCCAGCCGCAGAACATCGGCGTCGATGGACTGTGGAACCCGGAGATCGCTGAAGAGAACGCCGCCTGGATCAACGGAACCATCGTCAACTACGTCTTCGGCCTGCCCGATACTGAGGCCAATCGCACCCTGCTGGAATCGCTGGCCCCCGGCAATGAGATGACCGTCACAACCCGGCAGGGCGTGACCCATACCTTCGCTTTCGACAGCCGCGGCCAAGTGTCCAGCGCCGACCGCAACGTCTTCAACCAGCAGTCGCCGGGCATCACCATCCTCCTGCTGGATGGCGAGGCTGAAGAGCGGCTGGTGGTGCGCGGCCGGTACGAGGTGGCCGCCGCCGACCCGGCCTCGTCGGGCAACGTCATCCAGTCGGGCGAGACGGCCCAACTGGGCGACGCGCAGATCACCGTCGAGGCTAACTCGTTCCTGACCGGCCGGCCGGAAGCGCCGCCGGGCTTTGGCTTTTTCCTGATCGACTTCGTAATACAGAACGTCGGCCTGACGGCCGTGGATACCAGCGCCTACCGCTTCGCCCTGAGTGACGAGCTAGGCAATCAATACGCGCTGAACCCCATCGCCAGCCGGCTGGGCAATTACCCGCCGCTGGCCGGCTTCGTCAACGCCGGGCAATCGGTGACGGCCACGGCCGGCTACCAGATACCGGCCGGCCTGGTCAGCCCCAACCTGACCTGGACGGCGACCGCGCCCGATGGGGCGCAGATTCAGGCCATCCTGCCTTTCACCGCCGGCGGCGCGGCCGGTCAGAGCGTCGTCATCTCCCTGCAAGAGGCGACGATCACGCCCGACCTGAATAATCTCATCGTTGTGGGACAGGTAACCAACATGGGGGCGCAGCCGCTGGTCATCACGTCGGAAGACATCTCGCTGCGCACGCCGGCCGGCGCCGACTACTTACTGCTGGCGACCAACCCGCCGTTTCCCTGGACGGCCCCGCCGAACCAGACGCTCCAGTTCTCGCTGACCTACCAGCGGCCGATCGGCTCCGCCTCGGCCGTCCTGACGCTGCTCGATCAACCGTTTGAGTTGAGCGGGTTGCAGTAGGCCCCGCGTTACGATCCCTTTTTGCCGTTGAGGATGAACTCCATCGACGATGACGCCCGCTTGCCGCGGCTGGTGTAGTAGAGCACCATCCCGGCCAACAGGGTCATGAGACCCAACACCAACCCGCCGAACTGAAGCGGGCCGATGAACGGCCGCTCGAACTCCGGCTGCACGTGTGTGCCGATGCGGATGATGTCGGCGAAGCCGGACACGTAGCACAGCACCAGCCCCGTCAACGAGAGGCGGATGCCGATACCGGCCTGGAGCGATTGGGGCGCGTCGGCCGGGCGGCCGGCGCTCAAATACAGGTAGATGGCGACTGTCAGGGCGCTCACGCCCAGCAGGAAGGCGAGTGTCTGGAGCACGCCAAAGCCGGGTGTGGGGCCGATGCCGGCGAGTTCGGCGATGATGGCGCCAATGATGAACACCACGCCCAACAGCGACAGAATCACGATCACTGCCCGCCGTACGCGGGCCGCTCTGCTACTCATGAGTTTTGCGTCACTACGGCAGAAAACAGAGACGCTGCGTCGAGCGACGCAGCGTCTTCAACTGTCGGGGCAGCGGGACTCGAACCCACGACCTCTTCAACCCCATTGAAGCGCGCTACCAAGCTGCGCCATGCCCCGGGTACACACAGCATTATAACAGATGGCGGGGTGGGCGGCAAACCGTTGGAGACCTGACAGGTGGGCGGCCACAGGTTCTCGTGCTTGCCGGAGCACCTATTGGCCGCCCACCTGTCAGGTCTCTAGGATAGAGAGACGGCCAGCAAACTCAGCAGCCCCAGGATGAAGTTGTAGCCGGCATGGACGAGGATGGCGACCGTGGTGTTGCTGCGCTTGCGGATGATGCCCAGTACGACGCTGAGCAGGAAGACAGTCAGCGTGGCCGGACTGAGGCCGTACTGGACGTGGGAGACGGCGAAGATGAGCGACGTGAACACAATGCCGAACACCGGCTGGAGCGCGCCGCGAAACAGCAACTCCTCGCCCAGTCCGGCCGCCGCGGCCAGCAGGAACCACTCCCACACCGTATCGAAATCGCCCAACAGCGCCTCGTTGAGACCGCCCAACTGCTCCGCCTGCGCCGGGTCGAGCAGCGTCCACGTCGCGCCAATGCAGCCCTGCAGGAAGACGAAGAAGAGCATCCAGCGCACGCCGGTCCACAGTTGGCGGGCCGTCGGCCGTCGCAAGCCGAGCCGTTCGTTGAGCGCCACACTATCGCGCCGCGTGAATAGCCCAACGCCGATAAAGGCGGCCAGCACGAACATCAACTGCTGCGTCAGCACGTCGACCAGTGACGCCTCCAGTCCCGAATCGACCAGCGCCTCCAGCGCGCCGGGGGCCGAAGACAGGGCCGCGTTGCCGGCCAGATAGCCGATCATCGCCAGCGCCAGGGTGTGAACGGCCGACTCCGGCTCCAGCGCGGGCAGCAGCCGGGCCAGCGCGCGCCGCGTCGGCTTCAGGCTGGCGGCCATGCCCCACAAGCCCATGCCGAGCAGAATGACCCCGCTCCGGCCCTGACCAAGCCCCGGCAGGCCCGCGCCGGCCAGGTTCAGGCTCTCCGCCGGCAATAATAGCAGCGCCAGCCCGCCGGCGGCCAGCAGCGCGTTAGCCAGGAAGAGGAGCAGGTTGAACGCCAACCGCGCCCCGGCGCCCCCGCGCGCGGCCACCACATTCGCGACGCCCATGATGAGCAGGATGGGCAGGCTGACGAGGAGGAGCGTCATGGGATGGAAGCCAGCCGCCCGCGACAGAGTCGCGGGCGGTCGGCCGTGGATCAGGGCTGAACCAGAACTGAATCGTAGAACACGCCCAGGTTGGGCAGATTCTGGAAGCCTTCGCCCCGGTAGGGGAAGTACTGCTCGGCCGTCTGCGCGATGTCCAGGCCCTCGGGCAGTTCGCCGATCGCCAGACCGATACGGTTGCCGGCGATGAGGCCGCTGACGGGGATGGAGAAGCGCCCGTTCTCATCGGTCTGGCCGATGCCGAGCGGCGTGCCGTTGTAGCTGATATCGAGCACAGCCAGGGTGAGATTGGGCGGCGCCTGACCGGTGATGGTCGTGGCGCTGGCCGCGACTGGCTGGTCGATGCGGAAGCGCGGCTCCAGGAACGCCTCCTCGGCGGCGCTGGGCGGATACTCCAGCGGCGTCTCGGTCGCGGGCGGGGCCGCTTGTCCATCGGCCGGGTAGGGGTCGGTCACTTCGGCGACCGCTCCCGGCGCGGGATAGGCCTCTTGTCCGGTTGCGTCCGCCGCGGTGGACGCTGTGGGCGCAGTGCTCGTCGCCAGCGCGCCATCGGTTGGCACGGTGGCGGCGATGGTGGCTGCCGCTTGCGGCTCTGCGCCCCCACAGGCGGCCAGGAAGGCCGCCAGAATCAGGACGCAGCAGAACAGAAAAAGCGGTGCTTTGCTTTTTAGGATTCGCATAGGTTGGATTCTAACTGAAAGTGGCAAAAACAGAAGCCACCTCTAAGGGTGGCTTCTGTTTTAGAGGCTATGGGCCAGCGTCAGTTTACTGGTTGAACCCTTCGTACAGCTTCGCATCCTGGTTGGACGCGGGATTCGCGCCAGCGGTGAAGCCAGGCTCTTCGTTCACGATGGCGACGATGGGCTGATT
>NZ_JAYRVJ010000313.1:0-2675 GCF_041918635.1 Promineifilum sp. (SeqCode) | reverse complement strand
CCTCAGTCGGAACCTCGGCCGTCGGTTCGGGCGCGGGCGTGTCGGCTACTGGAACCGGCGTCGCGGTGGCGACGGACGCTTCGGTGGGCGTCGCCTGGCTGGGAGGCGAGCCACACCCCATGAGAATCAGCAATACGGCAAGCAGGAGCAACAAGCGGTAGCGATTCATGACGGACTCCTTGGGGCCAACGCGCGCCCTTTGCCGCGACGCATGGGCCAAACCGTGGGGGATTATAGCAGACCTCAGAGGTTTTCTGAAACCTCTGAGGTCTGTTCACGCTATAATCTGCTCATGCACGACTCAGCCGATACCGTCATCCTGATCTCCGCCAACGCCGAATGGCGGCCCGTTCGCAACCGTTACTCGCATATCACGCCTCTGAGCACACCATACGGCGAGGCGTTGCCCCTTGAGCTAGAAGTGCGCGGCCGGCTGCGGCCGGTGGTGCTCTTCCACGGCGGCTGGGGCAAGATCGACGCCGCCGCTTCGACGCAGTATGCCATCGATCGCTGGCGACCGTCGCTGCTGATCAACCTGGGCACGTGCGGCGGTTTTGCCGGCGACGTGGCTGCCGGGACGCTGCTACTGGTCAACTTCACGCTGGTCTACGACATCATCGAGCAGATGGGCGACCCGGATGAGGCGCTCGCCCACTACGCCACCGAACTCGATCTGTCCTGGCTGCGCGATCCGCTGCCCTTGCCGGCGCGGCGCGAGATGCTGCTGTCGGCCGACCGCGACATTGTTCGTGGCGAGATCGCCGGTCTGCGCGCCCGCTATGGCGCCATCGCCGCCGATTGGGAGAGCGGAGCCATCGCCTACGTAGCCGCCCGCAACGGCGTGCGCTGCCTCATTCTGCGCGTCGTTAGCGATCTGGTGAGCGACGCGGGGGAAAACGGCGTAGACGGCGGTGAGATCTACGGCCGCCTCGATCTGTTTGTCACCCGCGCCGATGACATCATGGGCCGCTTGCTCGATTCGCTGCCCGGCTGGTTGGCAGCGGGGCTATCGGAGGCTTGATAGGTTGCGAGCAGACTCCTGCCCGCCAACCTGTCAGGTCTATTTCGCTATCTCGATTGAGGATGAACCATGAATCTAGAGATGCAATTGATGTTGGTGTTACGCTTACTCGTCGCCGCCATTCTGGGCGCAGTGGTTGGCTATGAACGGGAGGCGCGCGGCCGGGACGCGGGCGTAAGAACGTTTGCCGCCGTGTCGCTTGGGTCGTGCGCCTTCGCCATTATCTCCCACGTCGTTGTCCCCCCGGGCAACGACACGGCGCGTATCGCTGCCCAGGTCATCACCGGTGTCGGCTTTCTGGGCGCGGGCGTCATTTTGCGCGGCCCAAACCATATCAGCGGCCTGACCACGTCGGCCACGTTGTGGGCGGCGTCGGCCGTGGGACTGGCGATAGGCTATGGGCTATATCTGCTGGGGACGGCCACAGCGGTGCTGTTGTTGCTGCTCCTGCTCTTGCGCCACGTGCCCGGTCTGGAGCGCCGGCCGCCGAAAGAGTAGGGGCGGGTTTCAAACCCGCCCCTCCCCTGTTGCCCATACGCGGGCGAGTTTGAAATTCCAACCCCTACTACGTTGCCCATGCGCGGGCGGGTTTCAAACCCGCCCCTACGGCCCCTGCAAAATCTCCACCGCCCGCAATACCTGCGTGTCTCCACTCGCGGTTAGCTGCTCAGCGGTCAGTTCATCAACCGTTTCGGGCACGACCAGTTGTACTGGCCCGGTCAGATCGACCACTTCATCGGGCACGATCCCCTCGCGCCAAATGATGCGGCCGTCCGGTGTCAGCCACTGCTCCGTTGCCAGCAAGATGGCCGAGCCGTCGGACAGGCCAAATTCGTTCAGCACCGTCCCCGTACCAAACGTCGTCTCGCCGACGAGCGTGGCCCGCCCGTGATCCTGCATGGCCCCGGAAACGATCTCGCTGGCGCTGGCGCTACCCTGATTGATCAGCACGACCAGCGGCAACTCGGTGCGCCGGGCGTCGTCCAGCGTCAACTCTTCCTTGACTTGGCCGTCGCCGTCCTGGCGCAAGACGACCACGCTGTCCGCCGGCAAGAACTGGCTGGCAACGGCCACCGCCTCGTGCAGCAGGCCGCCGGGATTGTTGCGCAGGTCAAGGATGAGACCCGTCGCCCCCTGCGCTTCAGCCGCTTCGATGGCCGCCGCCAGGTCGTCGCCGACATCCTGGCTGAAGCCGGCAATGCGTGTGTGGGCGACGGTCGTGCCGGGCAGCATGGCCCAGGTCACGTTCTCTAGCTCGATACGCGCCCGTTCGATGGTCAGTGTGCGCTCCTCGCCCGTCTCCGGCGTGAAGAAGGTGATGGCGACGGTGGTGCCGGCCGGGCCGAGGATCATATCGATGACCTCCTGCAAGGTCAGCCCGGTCGTATCGCGACCATCCACTTCCAGAACGATGTCGCCGGGCTGGATGCCGGCCGCCTGGGCGGGGGAGTTATCGATAGGCGAGACGATGGTCACAAAGCCGTCGCGCATCTCCACGTAGGCGCCGATGCCCTCGAACTCGCCGGCGGTGTAGTTGCGCTGCTCTTGCACCATCGACGGGGTCATGAAGCGGCTGTGGCCGGTATCGCCCAGGATGTCGACCATGCCGGTCAGCGCGCCATCCTGAAGGCGCTGGTCGGTCGCCGCCTCGCGG
>NZ_JAYRVJ010000312.1:0-4555 GCF_041918635.1 Promineifilum sp. (SeqCode) | reverse complement strand
GTCAGGCCGCCCTCGGCCGCCGGGCTGCCCGTCTCCACGGCGACGATGAGCAGGCCGCGCTTTTGGCCCAACTCGCCTACCAGGTTCTCCGGCAGGTGCACGCGCTGCGTGCTGACGCCCAGATAACCGCGCCGCACCCGCCCGTGGGAGCGCAGCGCCTCGGCCACGCGGCTGACAGTCGTCGCCGGGATGGCCAGGCTGACGCCCTGGCTCAGCCCCGACGTGTTCAGACCCAGCACGCGCCCGCCGGCTCCGACGAGCGGCCCGCCGGAGAAGCCGGGGTACATAACCACGTCGGTCTGCAAGTAGTGGTCGATCTGGCCGCCCATCGGCGTGCGCCAGCTGTCACCCAACGCGCTGACGACGCCGAAGGTGGCCTGGACGGTGCGGCCGGGGCGGCCCAGCGCCAGCACGAAGTGGCCGACGCTCATGTCGGCCTCGTCGGCCGGGGTCAGGGTGCTCAGGCCGGTGGCCTGGACTTGCAGCAGGGCCAGGTCGGTCGCCGGGTCGCGGCCGACCAGGGTGGCCGCGGCGGTCTGGCCGTCGGGCAGGCCGACGGTGATGGCGTCGTCGCGCCGGACGACGTGGTTGGCGGTGACGATCAGCCCGTCGGCCGACCAGATGATGCCGCTGCCGGGGGTGTGGCGCCGCGCCTCGACGCGCACGATGGCCGGGCCGCTGTTCGCCACTACCTCGGCCAGCCCATTGGATAGATCGCGTAACGCTTCAGACATCGTATGTCTCCTATAGGGTGGAAAATGAATTAACCACGGATTCTCACGGATTTAACGGATTAAACGGATTGAGACGCTATAGCCGGGTTTAATCCGTGTCATCCGTGCCATCCGTGAAAATCCGCGGTTAATTCATTCATAGTCTGTAGAAAGCATAGCGCGGGCGAGCGTGGGGCGAATCCACCGAATGGCCGGTGCGCGACCTGCCAATACGGGTAGGGAAGAGAAAGAATCCACAGATTTCACAGATTACACAGATTAAGAGGCGTCCGAAAATCTGTGTAATCTGTGAAATCTGTGGATTCTTCTTCATAGGGAGATAAGCCCCAGCCGGGTGGCGCGGACGACGGCGTCGGTACGGCTCTGGGCGTTGAGCTTGCCCAGCAGGGCGTTGACGTGGAACTTGACGGTGTGGTCGCTGATGGACAGCCGGTGGGCGATGGCCTTGTTGGTCAGCCCCTCGGTCAGCAGGCGCAACACCTCGCTCTCGCGCGGCGTCAACTCGATGTCGGCGGCCGACTCCTCGGCCGGCGGCCGCTCGACCAGCGCGCCGGCCAGCGCCGGGGCGACGACGACCAGCCCGGCGGCCACCGCCCGCACCCCGGCCACCAGCCGCTCCTCGTCCATCTCGCGCGTCAGCACGCCGCGGCAGCCCAGCGCCCAGGCGACGGCCGCGCCCTCCGCGTCCTGGGCCAGCGCCAGCACGGGCACGCCGGCCGGCAACGGTTCGTCCCGGTCGCGCGCCGCCCCCTCCCAGCCCATGTCCCAGATGATCGCGTCGACGGCCGTGTCGGTCAGCCCGGCGGCGGCCTC
The DNA here is from genome assembly GCF_041918635.1 of Promineifilum sp. (SeqCode). Taxonomy (NCBI): domain Bacteria; kingdom Bacillati; phylum Chloroflexota; class Ardenticatenia; order Promineifilales (SeqCode); family Promineifilaceae (SeqCode); genus Promineifilum (SeqCode); species Promineifilum sp. (SeqCode). Next base: position 3,008 of record NZ_JAYRVJ010000312.1, on the reverse strand, counting down.
GGCCAGCGGGTCGCTGCCGCTCTGGCCCACCACCAGGCAGCCGGGCAGCGTCGCCAACAGCGCCGCCAGCCCAGCGCGGGCCAGCGGGTCATCGGCCAAGACGAGAAGGCGCAGAAGCTCATCCATGTGCAGGGGAGCATAGCACGGGAGTCTATGAGAGAGGTAAGAAGTGGAGCAGGTGGCAAGTAGCCCACTCGGCTCAAAGTCCTTAGGTGCAGCCCACTTCAGAAAGTGGGTCGCACCAGCCGCCTGTTATAAGGGTCGGGAAGCTGCGCGCGCTCTACGCTATGGGATAGTGAGCGACAGGTCGTAGATCATCGCCAGAGAACTGTTTTCGACGACCCGAATCATGTGGAGGCCCGTGTGAGTGGTTGTGAACACCAATTCCTCATCGTCGCCTTCGAAGCCTTCGTCGACGCCATCTATCTGCTCCGCGTCGAGTATGTAGATATCAAAGTAGGGATTCTCAAGACCCTGAAGCGAGAGGCGGATGGTGACCTGATCCCCCTCTTCGGCCAGGAAGAACCAGTAGTGCTCGGTGTTCTCCGGCAATTGGACGCCATTGCGCGGGCTGCCGGGCGTGAGCACTTCCTTGAAGGTGAGCAGATACTCCAGGTCGGTGTTGTAGGTGATGGCGTACTCGGTCGCGGTCCCGCCGGCGATGGAGACGCGCACCTCATAGTCGCCCTCGCCGGGCAGCGACGTGACCCGGATCGTCTCGGCCACGCCGGCCGGCGACGTATTCTGGCGGTTGATGATCGGCTGCCCATCTTTCGGCCCAAAGGACAGCACCACATCGGCCGGAGCCGGCGCGACGACGCTGATCTCGATGGCTTCGTCATCGAACAAGTAGATCGTCCACACGTCCGTCACGCCCGCCGCCAGCGACGTCGCCGCGAAGTAGTCGCTCATCATCTCCTGGACGTCGCCGCGCTGCACGACCTGGCCGGCCGCGCCCGTTCCGGTGGGCGTCGGGGTGGGGGGCGTGCCGGTGACGGTCGGTGTGGGCGTGCCCGGCGTGCCCGACGGCGTGCCGCCGGGCGTAGGCGTGCCGGCCGGCGTGCCCGTCTGGCCCGATGGCGGCGTGCCGGCCGGTGTTGTGGCCAAGGGGAAGGGCGTCTCTTCCTCGGACGGGAAGGTTGGGAAGGGCGTCTGGCCGAAATCGCCCCCCTCTTGCGTCGGCTCCAGGTCGGGGAACTCCGGCGTCTCCTCGAACGACGGCGTGGGGAAGAGCGCCCCCTCGTCCGTCGCGCCGGGCAGCGGCTCGATGGTCACCGGCGTGCCTTCCAGCGTGGCGGGTACGCCGGCAATGCTCGTGCCCTCGGCTGGCGGGCCGCCAGGGGTCAGCGTCACCTGCGTCAGCGGGCTGGGCGAGACGATGCGCGACACGTCGAGGTACCACACCTCGCGTTGCGCGGCGTTCTTGCCGCAGCCGACCAGCCCCGACCAGCGCCGCCAGCGCCCCTCGGCCGTCACCGTCAGGTCGGTGGGCAGCAGCGAGCGCACCTGCTGGTCATAGCCGCCGGCCAGGGCGACGAGGCCGCCCTCAGCCAGCCCCCAGGTGGCCGGCGAGGGGTGCGTCTCGGATTCGCAGACGAGGATGGGTTGCAGCCGGAAGAGACCGGTCACCCGCACCAGCGTATCGACGTAGAGGCCGGGCGCGGCCATCAGGTCGGTGACGCCGAGCACGACCGGCCCCGCGCCGCCGGGCGTGGTGGTGGGGCCGGGCGTGGGGAAGGGCGTCGGCACGGCCGACGCGCGCCCGCCACAGGCGACGAGCAGGGCCAATAGCAAGGTAACCAGAGTGAGCACAGCTAGGCGACGCATGACGCGCCCAGTATAGCGGATTGTGACCAAGGGGGCAGTGAATGTGTGGTGAGTATTCAGGTTTCGGTAGGGGCGCACCTACGTGTGCGCCCTGGGGCAGACACGCAGGTCTGCCCCTACCCCTCAATCATATGACATTTGTCACTATTAATTTCCTGATAAGTATGTATAATTATTTACTAGGAGTGCTATTTATCCCCGGCAAAATAGGTAATCGCGCCGCCGGGGGCGGAGCGCTTCCTGCATCTCATGCCGACCAACAGAGCGCCGTGGGCGGGGCAGGGAGAACCGCATCATGACTCGTCGTCGTTGGCAGAAGGTAATGCTGTTGGCGCTGTTAGCGGTCGCCCTGTCGGGGCTGACTGTCGCTCTGGCTCCCGTCGTGTCGCTTTACGATCACGCGGAGACGCTGTTGGCGCAGGCCCGTGCCTCATTTACACGCCGGAATCTGACGGCTACGTCTATCTGCTCGTCGCCGCCGCCGGGGTCAGTACGTTCCGGCTGGACGCCATCGAACTGTTGGGGTTGGTGGTTGAAGAGTAGAAGCGGCTGCGGTTTGTAGTCAGGCGATTCCAGCGTATCTTTTTTTCTACCTTACAGGTGAAACGATTCATGTCTCCTCTTCCCTTGCGAACACCGCTTACACTTCTCCTGCTGTGTGTTAGCCTATTGCTGAGCATCAGCCATATCGCTGCTCAGGACTTGCCCGTGACCGGCGCGCTCCGCGTGACGAAGACCATCGTAGGCGAGAACTACCCAGCCGATTCTCAGTTCACCATCTGCCTGAGCGGCGGCGGCATCGGCGCGACACCCGACTGCCAAACCGTCATCGGCGATGGGGGCATGGCCGAGTGGGTAGAATTGGCTCCAGCCGATGACTACGTTGTCAGCGAGAACGACGCCGGCCCGGATTGGACTGAGCCGGGCGACCAGGCCGGTATCTCCGTCGCGGCCGGCGCGACGACCGAGGTGACCCTCACCAACCTCTACAATCCCTCGCCGGCTACCGGCTCGCTGCGGGTGACCAAGGCCATCACCGGCACGGGCTATCCGGCCAATCCGCAGTTCACCCTCTGCGTCAGCGGCGGCAGCATCGGCCAAACGCCCGACTGCCAGACCGTCAGGGGCGACGGCGACACGGCTGAGTGGCTGGATCTGGCCCCGGCGGCCGACTACGTCAT
>NZ_JAYRVJ010000311.1:0-9861 GCF_041918635.1 Promineifilum sp. (SeqCode) | reverse complement strand
GGACGGCCAGCACACGCCCCTTCGCGTCGAGCAGTTGAACCTGATGGGAACCGTTCCCCTCGCTCGCGGGCACCGCCTGGTCAAGCTGGTAGGCCGGCAAGGTCGTGACGCGGTCGCCATCGACCGTCGCGCGCAATAGCAACGCCTCGCCGGACGGCGACGTGGGGATGGGGGCCAGCCGGCCGCCGCGGGCCAGCTGCTCCTGCACCAGCCCCTCATAGGTGTAATCCGACACCCACCGCGGGCCGCAGTAGCTCATCATGTCGTGCGTCTGGTTAGGCGAGAGCAGCAGGTGCTCTTCCGTGTCAACGCCGTGCACGCCAATGATGGCGTTCGGGTACGGGTAGTTGGGATCGACGTTGCTCGGATCGCCGCACGGGGCGTGCCAGCGGCCCAGGTTGTGGCCGATTTCGTGCCCGGCCGTCGGGCCTGCTTGCGCCCCCAGGTCGAGACCGATCGATACGCGCCAGCCGCCGACCCAGCCCATGCCGCTGATGCCATACCCTTCGAACCAGGACTGGCCGGACTGACCGGTAGGAATAAGCCCGTAGAAAATGCGGGAGGTGTTCGCGCCCACTTCGACTGTCCACAACGCGCTCAGTTGATCCAGCAAGCGCCTCCACTCTGTACCCTGGCGCAGGTCGCCGATGAAGGTGTAGGGCGCGTGATATGAGACGTCCACCCGGCCGGCCGGGAACGCCGCCGACAGCCAATCGCTGATGGGATCGTGTGCCGCGTCGGCATAGGTCGCCCCGCTGGGAGCATGGATGTAGCGAATGGGCACGATTGTCACGTCGAGCGGCGGCAGGTTGTGGAAGGTGAAGGCCGCGGCGCGCTGGTTGTTGCCCTCGCTCGACTCAGAGACCCGGTCGGCCTGGTCGATAGTCGCCGTCAGCGTGACCTGGCCGGACAGCCAGGCGGGCGGCAGATCGAAGTTGAAGGTGCTGTTGAGGTCGTCGGCGTTGGCTTGGCTGGGCACGGCCCGCAAGCCACTGGTGAGCGAGCCTAGGGAGACGCCGCCGCGCTGGGCGGTGACGGTCACGGTTGCCTCTATCGACCGGCCATTGTTGGACGAACCCAGGGCATAGACGCGCAAAATTGCCGGTTTCTCGGCCACCAGGGTGATGCTGTTGGCCGGGTTTTGCACCGACTGGTAAAGACCCATGTGAACGATCTGCAAGTCGCCGACGGCCGCCGGGCGAACGTAGACCGCTGGAATGTAAAGTTGATTCTTGCCCGTCTGATCGCGTTGCGATGCTGCGTAAACGGTCCCCCGATGCCTTAGGCCAAATGAGGCAGCGCACAGCAGCAACACAACGATGGCGAATCGCCTCGTTGTATGCTCTCGCATAGCTTTCTCCGTTATAAGATGTGTACGGCGGTCCGCCGGCCAGGCGTACCGTGAGGCAGCTTAGGGGCCTGGGCAGGCGCAAGTGATGTCAGCAACACACAGGGGAAATTGCCGTACCTTGACTATAGTACTAACGGAGCGTTACAAAGTGCATTACAGTACCGTCAAATGACGTAGACACCATGCCTAGGGGAAAACCCGCATATTGGGTGTATAGGGCCATATATAGGCACTTGTGTGCAGAGAACGTGGAGCGACGCGACAGCACCCCAGAGAAACTATGACACAATCCGGTCGCTACGCCGGCCTATATACGGCAAAGTCGGTAGGTCGCCAGATGAGTAAAAAAGCCGCGGCGCGTAAGAAATGGCTACGGTTTAAGCGGCAGACACGGATTTACAGAAGAAATCCGTATTTTCCGTCCCACTCCGTAGCCATTTCTTCCACGATAGCGCAGCCTAGTCGAGGGCCGTCTCCAGCTCGACGACGGGCGGCAGTTCAGCCAGCGGGACGGTGTGCTCGCAGCGGGTGCAGCGCGCCATCTCCTTGTTGTCCTGCACCAGCACCCCGGCGCACACCGGGCACGGCTGGGGCAGCGGACGCTTCCAGTTAGTCCAGTCGCAGGCCGGGTAGTTGGCGCAGCCGTAGAACACCTTGCCGCGCTTGGTGCGCTTCTCGATCAGGTCGCCGCCGCAATGGGGGCAAATGACGCCGACCTTGACGAGAATCTGCTCGGTGTAGCGGCACTGCGGATAGCCGCTGCAGCCGACGAACCGACCGAAGCGCCCCTCGCGATAGACCAGTGGGTGGCCGCTCAGCGGGCAGTCGCGGCCGACGAACTCCGGCTCGCGCTTCAAGTCCAGCTTCGGCAGCGCCGCGTCGGCCACGTCCAGGTCTTTGGCGAACTTTTTGTAGAAGTCGCCCAGCACGGGAACCCACGGCTTGCCCTCGGCGATCTCGTCCAGTTCATCTTCTAGCCGCGCCGTGAAATCGACCGACAGCACGTCGGGGAAGTACTGCACCAGCATGTCGTTGACGATAGAGCCGATCTCCGTCGGCCGCAGCCGCTTCTGCTCCTGCTCCACGTAGCCGCGCTGCTGGATGGTCGAGATGATCGAGGCGTAGGTGGAGGGGCGGCCGATGCCGTTCTCCTCCAGGGTCTTGACCAGCGACGCTTCGGAGTAGCGCGGCGGCGGCTGGGTGAAGTGCTGCTCCGGCAGCACGCGCAGCAGGTCGACCGCCTCGCCGGTTTGGAGGTCGGACGGCACTTGCGGCGCGTCGGCTGCCTCGCCGTTCTCCTCGTCAGGGTCGTCCGCGCCGTAGACGGCCAGGAAACCGGGGAAGATGAGCGTCGAGCCGGTGGCGCGGAACAGGTAGGGGCGCTGGGCGGCCGGCGTCGCCGCCGGGCCGGCCCAGATGTCGGCCGAGACGGTATCGTAGACCGCCGGAGCCATCTGACTGGCGACGAAGCGCTCCCAGATGAGCTTGTAGAGCCGGAACTGCTCCTTCGACAGATGCGCCTTCAGGCTGGCCGGCGTGCGCTCCACGGCCGTCGGCCGGATGGCCTCGTGCGCCTCCTGGGCCGTCTTGGAGCGCGTCTTGTAGACCGGCGGCTTTTCCGGCACGTACTCCGCGCCGAACGTCTGGCCGATGAAGCGGCGGGCCGCCTCCTGGGCCTCGCCGGCCACGGTGACGCTGTCGGTGCGCATGTAGGTGATCAGGCCCACGCCCCCCTCGCCCACGTTGACGCCCTCGTAAAGCTCCTGGGCGATGCGCATGGTGCGCGTCGTGCCCAGCCCCAGGCGGCGCGACGCGTCCTGTTGCAGGGTGCTGGTGATGAAAGGCGCGAGCGGGCGGCGCACCCGCTTGCCCAGGTTGACCTCGCCCACCTGCCAATCGGCCGTCTCCAGCGCCGCCAGATGGGGCCGGACCGCCTCCTCGTTGCCCAACTCCGGCTCGGCCCCGTTCAGGCGGTGCAGCCGGGCCAGGAAGAAAGGACGGCGGCGGCCGTTGTCGCGCGCGCCCGCCCGAAACTTGATCTGGCTCAATTCGGCGTCAATCGTCCAGTACTCGCGCGAGTCGAACGCCTCGATCTCGCGCTCCCGCTCCACCACCAGCCGCACAGCCACCGACTGGACGCGCCCGGCCGACAGCCGGCCGCGCACCTTGCGCCACAGCAGGGGGCTGAGCTGGTAGCCGACCAGCCGGTCGAGGACGCGGCGCGCCTGCTGCGCCTCGACGCGATCCATGTCGATGGCGCGGGGCTGGTCGAAGGCGGCGCGGATGGCCGGCTGGGTGATCTCGTGGAAGACGACGCGCTGAGTGCGCGCCGGATCCATCTCGGCCGCTTCCATGACGTGCCAGGCGATGGCCTCCCCTTCGCGGTCAGGGTCGGTCGCCAGGTAGACTTCGCTGGCCCGCGCCGCCGCTTCCTTCAACTCCTTGACCAGCGCCCGCTTCTCGTTTGGCACGCGGTATTCGGGGGCAAAGTTGTTGTCTACGTCCACGCTGAGGCGCGACTTCAGCAGGTCGCGCACGTGGCCCAGGCTGGGCTTGACGACGTAGCCGCGGCCCAAATACCGCCCGATGGTCTTGGCCTTGGCCGGCGACTCGACGACGACCAGCTTGCCGCCGCGCTCGACGCCCTTGGTCGAGACGGCTGACTTGGCCGCCGCGCCCGCCTTCTTGCTCGTCTTGGCCGCGGTCTTCTTGGCCGGCTTCTTATCGGCCTTCTTGCCGCCGCTCTTGGCCTTGGCGGGGGCCGGGGCGCGCTCCGGCCTGGGCAGCGCGTCGTGGGCCGGCGTCCGGCCGCGCAAATAGATAGCCGTGCCGCAGACGGGGCACGTCCCGCGCGTGGCCGGCGAGCCGTTGGCGGCCCACTCCGGAACGGGGTTCAGGATCACCCGCTTCTCTTTACACTTCAGGCAGTAGCCCACCAGCTCCGCCTGGGCTTGTTCGTTGCTCATAATTCACTCTTAGGGGCTAGGGGCTAGGGACTAGGGAAGAGCGCTCTTCCTTGGTCCCTAGTCCCTAACCCCTAATCCCTAACTGTAAGATTCTAAATCAGTGCCGTGCAGGCCGCTGATGACGCGCTTGACCAGGGGAATCTGGTCTTTGTGGACGACGAGCAGCGCGTCGTCGGTGTTGACCACGATCATCCCTTGCAGCCCGACAGCCACGACCAGCTTGTGCGGTTCGTAGTTATAGAGTAGACAATCTTCCGACGCGGTGTCAATGACCAATCCTTTCGTGACGTTGGCCGTCAGGTCGGGATCGAGCGCCTCTTTGAGCGCGTAGAGTGTGCCCGGGTCGCTCCAACCCATCTCACTGTGCAGGACGAGCGCCCGCGCCGGGTCGAGGTGGGTCAGGATCGCGTCGTCGAAGCTGATGGCCGGGAGGTTGGGGTAGACCCGCGCCAGCGTCGCGCCGTAGTCCTCGCTGCCGATGGCGGCCTCGATGACGCACAACTGCCGCCACATGGCGGGCGAGAAGCGCTGGTAGAGGCGGCGAATGGTGGCCGGCGTGGTGACAAAAAAACCGGTGTTCCAGACGTGCGCCCCCTCGGCGAACATGCGCCGGCACTCCTCCAGCGGCGGCCGGTAGGTCAGCGAGCGAAAGCGGTAGTAGTCGGTCGTCCCCTCGCGCCCGGCCACCTCGCCCAGGCCGATCCAGCCCAGGTTCTCATTGGCGAAGCGTGGCGTCTCGCCGATGAAAAGGATGTCGGCCGTGTCGCGCCGGATCAGTCCTTCGGCCACGCTCAGCAGTTCGCGGAAGGCGGCGACGTTCTCGATGTAATTGTCGCTCCACAGGATGGCGACCGGCTCCTGCTCGCCGCGCCGGGCCAGGTGAGCCATGGCCAGCCCCACCGCCGGCCCCAGGTCGCGCCGCGCCGGCTCGGCGATAATGTGGTCGGCGGCCAATTCGGGCAACTGCTCGTGCACCATAGCGACGTAGCGCTCGTTGGTGGCGACGTAGATGTTGTCGTAGCCGTAGATGGGCGCGACGCGCGCCAGCGCCAACTGGAGCGTGGACGCCTCACCGACGATCGGCTCGAACTGCTTGGGCGAACTCTGGCGGCTGATGGGCCACAGGCGAAGGCCGGCCCCGCCGGCGAAAATGACGATGCGCATGGTTGGTGGTCTTCTACTCTTGAGCCGGCTCGACCTGGTAGGTCGTGACGTCGTAAGTCGCCTCCGGTTCCCTCAGCCGGACGTAGTTCATGCCGCCGACCTGCTGCACCATCCCCTTTAGCTCCATCATCGTCAGCGTGCTGCTGATGAGGCTGCTGGGCATGCCGGTTACGCGGCCCAATTCATCGACGTGCAATGGCTGCGAAGAGAGTTGGGCCAGCAGCGCCGCCTCTTCGGCCGAATCGGGCAGCGCCACCTGCGCCGTCGCCTGCTCGGTCACCATCCGCAGGTTCAACTCCTCCAGAATATCCTCTACGCCCATCACCAGCTTGGCCCCTTGCTGGATGAGCCGGTTTGTCCCCGCGCTGACCGGGCTGTTGATGTTGCCCGGCACGGCGAACACGTCGCGATCCTGCTCCAGGGCAAAGCGAGCGGTGATGAGCGCGCCGCTCTTCTCGCCCGCCTCGATGACCAGCGTGCCCAACGACAGTCCGCTGATGAGCCGGTTGCGCGCCGGGAAGTTCTTGCTGTCCGGCTCTGTGCCCAGGGGGAAATCGGTCACGACCGCGCCGTGCCCCTCGATCATGGCGTGGGCCAGGTCGCGGTGCTCCGGCGGATAAATCTTGTCGATGCCGCAGCCCATGACGCCAATTGTCCGGCCGCCCGCGTCGAGCGCCGTCCGGTGGGCCACGCCGTCAATGCCGCGCGCCAGGCCGCTGATGATGGTGATGCCGTTCTGGGCCAGGCCGCGCGCCAGGTCGTGCGCCGCCATCCGGCCATAGGCCGACAGCCGGCGCGTGCCGACGATAGCCACGGCCCACTGGTCGGCCGGCTCGAACCGGCCGCGCACGAAAAGGACGGGTGGGGCGGCGGCGATCTGGCGCAGCAGCGGCGGGTAGTCGGCGCTCTCCCAGGTCAGAACGTGGGCGCCGCTGGCCTCCACCCGCTGGGCGTAGCGATCCAGGTCGAGCGTCTGGCGCGCCTCGACGAAGCTCTGGATGGCCCGGCCGTCGAAGCCGATGTCGCGCAGTTGCGCCTCGGTCGCCCGCCAGGCCCGCTCCAGCGAGTCGAACGCGCCCAATAACGCCTGAATCTTGGCCGGGCCGATGCCGTTGACGTAGTTGAACCCCAGCCAGTACTTCAGATCAGACATAGTTGTCCCGCCAGAAAAGGAGCTCACGCAAAGAACGCAAAGAAGCAAAGGACGCCAAATGTCAAGTACGCTGCTTGGCGTTCTTGTCCGCCTTTGCGCTCTTTGCGTGAGCCTCTTTTACTCGTCCATATCTCCCAACAGGCCCGGCAGCGGACGGATGACCAGCCGCCCGCCCGCGATATCTACATCCTGCACCACGTCCGGGATGTCGGGGATGAGCAGTTCGCCCTTCGGCCCCTGGACGATGAAGACGTTGTTCGCGCCCGTCTCCAGCACGTCGGTTAGCCGGCCTAAATGGACGCCCGCCTCGGTGTAGACGGCCAAACCCTCCAACTGGTACAGGTAGTATTCGCCCTCTTCCAGCGGCACAGCCTCGGCCTCGGTGACCTGGAGCAGTTCGTTGCGCAGCAGCTCGGCCTCGGTGCGGGTGGGGTAGCCGTCCAGCCGGAGCAGCACCCAACTCTGGTGAAAGCGCACGCCCTCGATCGCGACCCGCCGGGGGTTGCGCTCGCCAACGTAAATGTGGGTCAGCTGCTTGAAGCGCGCCGGATCATCGGTCAGCGGCTCAACGCGCACCTCGCCGCGCACGCCGTGCGGCTTGAGGACGCGGCCAACCGCCAAAAAACGAGGCTCGGCGGAACTCTCCGCCGCGCCTCTCTTGTCCCCGGCCAGGTCACTTGTCATAAAGAAACCTCAACGCCAAGACGCCAGGACGCAAGGCTTTCGCGTCCTATTTGCGTCTTGGCGTCCTAGCGCCTTTGCGTTAATTCCGCCTAGCGCAGATTGTCAGCTTCCAGCAGTTCGAGTTCGACCCGCTTGCCCTCTTTGGCGGCGCGCACCTGTAGCAGGGCGCGCACGGAATCGATCACCCGCCCGCCCTTGCCGATGACGCGCCCCATGTCAGGCGCGGCCACCGAGAGTTCGATGACCGTCGATCCCCGGCCGCGGACTTCCGCCACCTGCACCTCTTCGGGATGGTCGACCAGCGACTCCACGATGAAGGTCACCAGGTCCTTCATGAGGGTTTACTCCTCTTCGTCCGCGCCCAGCAGCGCCTCGACCGCGTCCTCGATCCGCTCCACGGCGGCGGCCACCGGGGCGGCGACCGCAGCCGCCGCGCTGCTGACCGCGCCGGTCACGCGCTCGACGATTGACGGCTCGGCCGGCGCTTCCGCGGCTGGCGCTTCGGCCGTCGCTTCCACACCCTTATACTCGGCCACCAGCGCGTCCAGCGATTCGCCGGCGTGCAGGCGGGCCAGACGGTCGAACGTGCCCTGCTTGTTCAGCAGCACGCGCACCGCGTCCGACGGCTGCGCGCCGACGCTCAGCCAGTAGAGGGCGCGATCTTCCTCGATCTTGAACTCCGCCGGATTGGGCAGCGGGTTGTAATGACCAATGCGCTCGACCACCCGGCCGTCGCGCTTGGCTTCCTTCTCGGCTACGACGACCCGATAGCTGGGCTGCCGCTTCTTGCCAGTTCGACTCAAACGAATACGTAGCATGTTCTAGTTTGTCACTCCCTACTTAACTAAAAGAGCATCCACAGACTTCACAGATTACACAGATTTGAAGAAGGATTCTTAAATCTGCGTAATCTGCGAAATCTGCGGATCATTCTTCTTACATCTTACCGCCGAAGAGCGAACTGAGCGCGCCGCGCCCGCGCCCGCCCTTGAACTGCTTCATCATCTCTTGCATCTCGCGGTGCTGCTTCAGCAGCACGTTGATGTCCTGCACCGTCGTGCCGGAGCCAGTGGCGATGCGGCGCTTGCGGCTGGCCTTGATCAGCCGCGGGTTGCGCCGCTCGTCGTAGGTCATGGATTGGATCATGGCCTCGATGCGCTTCAAGTCGGTCTCGGCCGAACTCAAGTCCACGTCACCGGCCATCTTGTTCATGCCGGGAACCATCTCCAGCAGCTTGCCGATCGGCCCCATGCGCTTGATCTGCTGCAACTGCTTCAGGAAGTCGTCCAGGTCGAATTCGCCGGTCACCAGGCGCTGGCCGGCGCGCTGGGCCTCTTCCATGTCCATCTCCGACTGCGCCTGCTCGATGAGCGTCATCACGTCGCCCATGCCCAGGATGCGGTTGGCCAGCCGGTCGGGGTGGAAGACCTCGATGGCGTTCAGCTTCTCGCCGACGCCGAGGAACTTGATGGGCACGCCGGTGACTTCCCGCATGGAGATGGATGCGCCGCCGCGCGCGTCGCCGTCGATCTTGGTCATGATCAGACCGGTCAGCGTCACGGCGTTGTGGAAGTCGGTCGCCACGCGCACCGCTTCCTGGCCGGTCATGGCGTCGGCCACCAGCAGCGTCTCGATGGGCTGGACGCGGGCCTTGATGCCCCTGATCTCGTCCATCATCATCTCGTTAATGTTCAGCCGGCCGGCCGTGTCCAGAATAACCGTCGTCGCGCCGGTGGAGATGGCCTGGCGCACGCCATTGGCGCAGACGTTCACGGGATTGGCCTGCGTCCCCTCGCTGTAGACGGGGATGTCGAGCTGCTTGCCCAGCGTCTCCAACTGGTTGATGGCCGCCGGCCGGTAAACGTCGGCGGCGACGAGCAGCGGACGCCGCCCCTGCTTGCGCAGGTGGAGCGCCAGCTTGCCGGCCATCGTCGTCTTGCCCGCGCCCTGCAAGCCGACGAGCATGATGACCGCCGGCGACTGCGCGCCCAAATTCAACCGGCCCGGCTCGCCCAGCGTGGTCACCAGTTCGTCGTGGACGATCTTGACCACCTGCTGGCCGGGGGTCAGGCTGCGCATGACTTCCTGGCCGATGGCGCGCTCGCGCACGCGGGCCACGAAATCCTTGACGACCTTATAGTTGACGTCGGCTTCCAGCAGCGCCATACGCACCTCGCGCATGGCGACGTCGACGTCAGCTTCGGTTAGCTTGCCGCGCTTCTGCAGGTTGTCGAAGACGGACTGTAATCTCGATCCGAGGGTCTCAAACACGCAAAATCATCCTATCGCAACGATTGGCTTGCAAGATTTGCGATTCTAGCGCAGCGGCCTACTTACGTCAAGCGGGCCGGCGCGCGACAAAGCCTCACCAACCTGCTGGCGAGTGAGGCTTTGTCGCGCTATTTAAGTAACTATTCGAAAGGTTTGATAACTTTACCAAAAGTCTAGAGCGCGCGATGCTCTTCGAAAACGGAGAGCAAGCGCATGATTTACGCCAAAGTAGATGCCCAGCAGAAAGCCATCCTGGCTACGGAGATGAACAG
>NZ_JAYRVJ010000310.1:0-7062 GCF_041918635.1 Promineifilum sp. (SeqCode) | reverse complement strand
TTTTTTTGGCTTTTCTCCCCCCCGTCCGCCCCCCCTTGGGGGGCGGGGGGGTCTAACCCCCCCCTGGCTGGGCCCCGCTACGAGGAGAACGGCGATGAATCGCCTGACTACGAACCATCCACAAACATCTGAAGTTGCTCCGCCCCCACCGTCACCCGCACCCGATCCCCGGGCGCGAATGGCAGCGAGTCCTGCTCCTCGAACAGCAGCCGCTCCCCGCCGGCGGCCAGCCACAGTTGTGAGAAACGCCCGCGGAAGGTTACCGCCTCCACTACGCCGGCGACCTGGTTGATCGCTCCCTTGTCCGCCGCGCCGGCCGCCTCGATCCCGGCCAGCACCGGCTTGATCAGTAACAGCCCCGTCGCGCCGAACGGCAGCGGTTCGCCCGCCGGCCGGAAGCGGCCCACCGCCGTCTCCACCTCCCCCGCCGCCGCGACGCGCGCGGGCAGGAGATTCTCGAAGCCCAGGAACCGCGCCACAAAGGGTGTGGCCGGCTGGGCGTGCACCGCTTCCGGCCGATCCAGCTGCTCGATCCGGCCGGCATTCATCACCGCCATACGGTCGCTGACGGCGAACGCCTCCGCCTGGTCGTGGGTCACGTAGATAGCGGTCATGCCCACCCGCTTGAGGATGACCCGCACGTCCAGCATCAGCCGCTCGCGCAGCGCCCGATCCAGCGCCCCCAGCGGCTCATCCAGCATCAGCAGTTGCGGCCCGGGGGCCAATGCGCGGGCCAACGCCACCCGCTGCTGCTCCCCGCCCGAAAGCTGGCCGATCTCCCGCCCGCCGAAGCCGTCCAGATCGACCGCGGCCAGCATCTCGGCCACACGGGCGTCGATCTCGGCCGCCGGCAGCCGCCGCATCCGCAGGCCAAAGGCCACGTTGTCGCGGACATTCTTGTGGGGAAAGAGGGCGAAGTCCTGAAACATCATGCCGAAGCTGCGCTCATGGGGCGGCACGCCGGCCATATCGCGGCCGTCGAAGCGCACCTGGCCGGCGTCCGCTCGCTCCAGCCCGCTGATTATGCGCAAGAGCGTCGTCTTGCCGCAGCCCGACGGGCCAAGCAGGCACAAAACCTCCCCTCGCTCCAGCGTCAAACTTACGGCATCCACCGCGCTCGTCCCCGGCGCGAACGACTTGCTAACCCCCACTACTTCTAACAACGTCATAGCCTTCTCTACAGCAACCCGCTTCATTCTAAAATCTGCGTGATCTGCGAAACCTGCGGATTCCTCCTCTTAAAATTCTCCCTCTCCTCCAACCCGGAAATGCTCAATCGCCACAAACGCCACCGCGCACACCGCCATCAGCAACACGCTCATCGCCAACGCCTGCCCATAGTTGAGCGCCCCAGGCTGCCCCAGGAAGCGATAGATCGCCACGGGCAGCGTCGGCGTCTCCGGCCGGACGAGAAAGACCGTCGCGCCGAACTCACCCATGCTCATTGTGAAGGCGAACAGCGCCCCCACCAGCAGCGGCCGCCGGATGAGCGGCCAATCCACCTCGCGCCACACGCGCCACTCGTTCGCCCCCAGCATAGCCGCCACCTCTCGCAGCGAGGGCGGGATGGCGCGAAAGCCGGGCAAGACCGTGCGCAGCACGAACGGCACGGCCACCACGGCGTGGACGATGGGCAGCAGGGCGATGGAGTCGCGCAGGACCAGCGGCGGGCGCCCGAAGCTGATCAGGTAGCCCAATCCCAGGGTAACAGCCGAAGTCGCCAGCGGCAGCATGAGCAGCGGGTCGAGCAGTCGGGAGAGCGCCGCCCGCCCGCCGGCCGCGCTGCGGGGCGTCCGCTCCCAGCGCGTCACCAACTGCGCGCTGATGAGGCCCAGCGTCACGGCCAGCGCCATGGCCGCCAGGGCGATGGCGACCGAGTTGAGGATGGCCTCGGCCGGCGGCACGAAGAAGAGCGACGACTCGCGATTGGTGAAGAGCGCCCGGTAGTAGGCCAGCGTCAGCCCCCCCGCCCCACGCAACGAACGCCCCGTCAGCGCCAGCAGCGGCGCGCCGATTAAGACGACGATGGCCGCCACCACCCCGCCGACCAGCAGCCGCTCCCGACCCGACCGCGCCGGCCGCTCGACCGCGCGCCGCGCGCCGGGGCGCACCGGCCGGCTGATGCGCGCCTGCGTCCGCGTGTAGAAGCCCATCAGGATGAAGGTGAACAGGATTTGCCACAGCGACAGGGCCGCGGCCACGGGCAGGTTGAACAGGTTGACCGCCTGCCGGTAAATCTCGACCTCCAGGGTAGCGAAACGCGGCCCGCCCAGGATGACCACCACGCCGAAACTCGTGAAGCAGAAGATGAAGACGAGCACGGCCGCGGCCATGATCGCCGGACGCAGCAGCGGCAGCGTCACCTCGACGAACGCCCGCGCCGGCGACGCGCCGAGCATCTGCGCCGCCTGGGTCAGCGACGGCGGCAAGTTTTGCCAGTAGGCCGTCAGCAGCCGTAGGGCGACACTATAGTTATAGAAGACGTGGGCCAGCAGGATGATCCATACCGTCTGCGTCAACTGGATGGGCGGGCGCGCCAGCCCCAACACGGCCCGCAACCAATCGTTGATGACGCCGTTGGGGCCGATGAGAGCCACGAACGCGGCGGCCACGACCACCGTTGGCAGCACAAAGGGCAGCGTCGCCAGCGCCCGCACCAGCGCCTTGCCCGGAAAGCGAAAGCGGGCCAGCACGTAGGCCCCGGGGAAGGCCAGCGCCAGCGTCAGCGCCGTGGAGACGACCGCCTGCCATAGCGTGAACCACAGCACGCGCAGGAAGTAGCTCGACGCGAACAACTGCGCCAGCGCGGAGAGGTCGGGCCGCCCCTCCGGCAGCAGCCCCAGGCGCAGGATAGCCCCCAACGGATAGAAGTAGAAAAGGACAAAGAACAGCAGTGGCAGCAGGAAGACCAGGCTGCGCAAAAGGCGACGGGGGGCGCGGGTGATGGTTAGGTCGGGCATAACAAGCGTAGCGGCTCCCTTTGTAACCCCTCTCCCCGCTTTTTACAAACTTGGAGGGTGGATTTTAGAACCCGCCTCTACGACCACAGCCACCCAGTAGGGGCGGGTTTGAAACCCGCCCCTGTATCCCAACTTATATCCGGCCTCCATATCTCGATATACAGCCCGCCCATACGCAACCGACTACGATGGTCGCGGGAGAAAGAAGGCATATGACCGACTCACTCAAAGCGTACCGCGCAAAGCGAGACTTCAACGTGACGACCGAGCCGGCCGGCGGCCAGACGCGCGCCTCCGACCGGCCCATTTTCGTCATTCAGCGCCACGACGCCAGCACACTCCACTACGATTTCCGGCTGGAGGTGGACGGCGTGCTCAAGTCGTGGGCCGTGCCCAAGGGGCCGCCGGACGAGCTGGGCGAGCGCCGCCTGGCCGTGCCGACCGAGGATCATCCGATGGGGTATGCCAACTTCGAAGGACGTATCCCGAAGGGCCAATACGGCGCGGGCAAAGTTGAGATTTGGGACAGCGGCACGTATCGCAACCTGCGCGAGACGGGCGACGAGCCGGCTTCCATGAACGAGGCGCTCGACGAAGGCAAGGTCGAAATTTTCCTGGAAGGCCGCCGGCTCCACGGCCCCTACGCCCTCATCCGCACCGCCGGCGGCGATGAACCGCGCTGGCTGTGGCTCCAGATGAAGTCTGACGAGGACAACGAGAAATCATGACGATAAAGACCTTTGAAGTCGGCAGCCATACCATCGAGGTCTCCAACGCCGGCAAAGTACTCTTCCCCAACGACGGTATCACCGAGGGCGACCTGGCCGATTACTACGCGCGTGTATCCGAGGTCATGCTGCCACACGTGGCCGGCCGGCCGCTGAGCATGCAGCGCTTCCCCAACGGCATCGACAAGCCAGGTTTCTACGCGAAGCAGGCCCCCGAGCACTTTCCCGACTGGATCGACCGGGTGGAGATCGAGGTGCTGGAGACGGGCGAGCGACAGCCGCAGATCGTCGCCAACAAGCCGGAGACGCTCGTCTATCTGGTCGATCAGGCGTGCATCACCCCCCATACCTGGCTCAGCCGCACCGATGACTTGCAACGCCCCGATAAACTCATCTTTGACCTCGACCCGCCCCAGGCGTTCGAGGCTGCCCGCGCCGCCGCCCACTCGCTGCGCGCCCTGTTGGACGAGCTGGAGTTGCCCGCCTACCTGATGACTACCGGCTCGCGCGGCCTGCACGTCGGTGTGCCGCTCGATGCCCAGGCCGACTTCGACACGGCGCGCGCCTTCGCCCGCGACCTGGCCGACCTGCTGGCCGCGCGCGATCCGGAGCGGCTGACGACCGAGACGCGCAAGGCGGCCCGCCGCGGCCGGCTGTTCCTCGACTACCTGCGCAACGCCTACGCCCAGACCGCCGTGCCGCCCTACGCCGTCCGCGCCCGGCCCGGCGCGCCCGTCGCCACGCCGTTGACGTGGGACGAACTGAACGATCCTGAGCTCACCTCCCAGAGCTACACCATCCACAATCTCTTCGAACACCTGGAGCGGCGCGGCGACCCGTGGGCCAACTTCTACGATTATGCGGACTCTCTTAAGGCAGCCCGCTTGCGGCTGGATAAGCTGATGGATAAGTCTACCTGAAAGAAGAATCCACAGATGACACCGATTTTCGCGTTAAAGAAATCGGTGTCATCTGTGAAATCTGTGGCTTCTTCTTTGAAATCTTCCTATGACCAGGCAACGAACGAATGACGAGATAGCCGACCTGCTGGAGCGCATCGCCCAACTGCTGGAGGCGCAGGACACCAACCCGTACCGCGTGCGCGCTTACCAGAGCGCGGCGACCACCGTCCGCGGCGCTGACCCGCTGGCCGACGCCGCTCAGGCCGGCGACCGCGCGGCGCTGATGGCCCTGCCCGGCATTGGCGAGGGGCTGGCGAACGTGATCATCGAGTACGTTCGCACCGGCGAGAGCGATGTACTGCGCGAACTGGAGAGCGAACACAGCCCGGAACGCCTTTTCGCCCGCGTGCCGGGCATCGGCGAGAAGCTGGCGGCGCGTATCGTCGCCACGCTGGACATCGAGACACTGGAGGAACTGGAGGTCGCTGCCCATGACGGCCGGCTCGACGCCGTGGAGGGCTTTGGCCCCGAGCGCATCCAGTCGGTGAGGGCCACGCTGGCCGGCATGCTCAGCGACTCCGCCCAACGCCGCGCCCGCCAGCGCACGGAGAACGCCGCCGGTCGGCCGGAGGAGCCGCCAGTGGACGTGCTGCTCGACGTGGACGCCGAATACCGCCGTCGCGCCGCGGCCGGCGAGTTGCAAACCATCGCCCCCAAGCGCTTCAATCCTAAAGGGGAGGCGTGGCTGCCCATCTTGCACACCAAGCGCGGCGAGTGGTCGTTCACGACGATGTTCTCCAACACTGCCCGCGCCCACGAGGCGGGCAAGACGAACGATTGGGTGGTCATCTATTTCGAGCGCGAGGGGCAAGAAGAACACCAGCGCACCGTCGTCACCGAGGCCCAGGGGGCGCTGGCCGGTAAGCGCGTCGTACGCGGCCGCGAGGCGGAGAGCCGGCGGCACTATGATGACTAAATCAACCGCGGATTTTCACAGATTTTGCGGATAAGACGGATTGAATTGTATTCAATCCGTCTTATCCGCGAAAATCCGTGGTTAATTCATTTCTCTGCCGGCTGCCGGTTGTTGATAAGCTCGCCCAACAGGCGGAAGTCGTTCTCTATGGTCTCCTTTAGATCTTCCCGATAGAAGACCACCGCCGGGTGGAATAGCGGCACGATGAACACCCGCCCGTACGGCGCTTCCACCGGCACGGCCACGCCATGGAGGGTCGTGATCGAGCCTTCCTCCGTCATCCCCTCGAAGTGCTTGCGCACAAAGTCCAGCGCGTGCCGGCCCAGCGGCACGACCACCCGCGGTTGGACGATCTCGATTTGCCGCCATAGGAACGGCGCGTAGAGGCGAACCTCCTTCACCCGCGGGTCGCGATTGTCCGGCGGCCGATCCTTGACCACGTTGGTGATGTAGACGTCGCTCCGCTCCAGCCCAATGCCCTTCAGCAGGCTATCGAGCATCCGGCCGGCCGGCCCCACGAACGGCCGGCCCGTCTTGGCCTCCACTTCGCCGGGGGCCTCGCCGATGAACATGATCTCGGCGTTCGGGTTGCCCTCGCCGATGACCGGATGATAGTGGTTGGTAACGCGGTAGTCATATAGCGGCGACTCGCTCAACGCGCGAATCTCCGCCTCAACCGCCGCCAGTTGGCTGGCGCGTTCGTCTTGCATACGGCTGACCTCTTCCACATCTATTTGATATTCGCGCCGCTACCCCAATGCCGGCGCGTTCTTCGCCTGCCATCATACTAATCGAAGGCGCGCCGCCCCGCTCGTACATCGGACACAGCGACGGACATAGATGCGGATTCATTTCCCCCAACCAAGACCTGACAGGTGGGGCCGCGTTGCGGCAACGCGACCCCACCTGTCAGGTCTCCCCAAATCTGCGTAATCTGCGAAATCTGCGGATTCTTCCTCTTCTATCGTAGCACCGCCTCCGTCCACGCCTGAATCCACGCCTCCCGGTTGGCCGTGATGCGCTCCGGCGCCATCGTCACCGGCGCTTCGGGCAACACACTGTGCTGCACGAACACTTCCGGCAGCGCCGCCGTCTCGTTGGCCGGATAGACGAACATCTTCAGCGGGATGTCCTCCTGGAAGCGCCGGCCCAACATAAAGTCGACCAACTGGCGCGCTGCCGCCTCTACCTCCGTGCCGCGCACGATGCCGACGAACTCGATCTGGCGGAAGCACGCCCCGTCGCCGACGACGGCCGCGGTGGGCGCTTCGGCCGGCGGCTCCTCGGCGAAGTATACCTCGGCCACCGGGCTGCTGGCGTAGCTGACAACGACCGGCCGGTCGCCCTCCGACGCAGCCGTGAAGTGGGTGTAGTACGCCTCCGACCAGCCATCGACGACCAGCGCCCCGTTCTCTTCCAGCGCCCGCCAGTAGTCGAGGTAACCGTCCTCACCGTGCGCCTCGATGGTCAGCAGCAGGAAGGCCAGTCCCGGCGTG
>NZ_JAYRVJ010000309.1:0-1821 GCF_041918635.1 Promineifilum sp. (SeqCode) | reverse complement strand
TCGGCGTCGAGCGCCTGGCCCAGGATGGCGGCGCTGAAGTCGGAGCCGCCGCGGCCGAGCGTGGTGGTCACGCCGTCGGCCGTCGCGCCGATGAAGCCGGTGATGATGGGGATGCCGCCGCGTTCCAGCAAGACCTGGAGGCGGGCGCGGGTGCGGGCGCGGGTGGCGGCGGTGATGGGGTTGGCGGCCAGGAAGTTGTCGTCGGTCACGATGAGTTCGGTGGCGTCCACCGCTTCCGCCTCGTAGCCCAGTTCGCGCAGGTAAGCGGCCAGGATGCGCACGCTCATCTGCTCGCCCATGCCGCTGATGGCGTCCAGCGCCCGCGGCGTCAGTTCGCCCAGCACGTTGACCGCACCACAGAGCGACGTGAAGCGCTCGATGAAACGCTCGTTTTCGGCCAGGATGAGTTGTCGCTCCCCTTCGGGCGAGAGCAGGCCGTCGATGGCCTCGTAGTGGATGGCGCGGATCTCGGCGGCCAGCCGGGGATAGGTGTCGCGGTCGCCGGTATAGGCGGTGTGCGCGCCTTGCAGCAGCAGGTCGGTCACTTTGACCGGCCGCGAGCCCATCGCCGAGGCGATGACGGCCACGTCGCCCCAGGTGTCGCGGGCTTGCAGGATGAGGTCGGTCGTCTCGCGCATGGCGTCCGCGCTGCCGACCGACGTCCCGCCGAATTTCATTACCAATGTCATGTCCCTGTCCTTCCTATGCAGTGTCGCGTTGCGACACGTAAGTATAGCGAGGGCAGGTCTATGGGCAATGGTGAAGAATAGCCCGCTGATGTCGCTGATTCGGACGCTGATTGACGCGGATAAGAGACCAAGACTCTTATCCGCGGGAATCAGCGCCTAAATCAGCGTTATCAGCGGGCTAGTCTTAATATAAGGAAACGGCCGAACCTTGCGGGTTCGGCCGTTTCGCGCTTCATCTGGCGGCAGGAGATTGGAAAACGATAGAAAGTAACGCCAGAAGAAAGCCGAATGAATGGCGCCCGGCGCGGCCGTCGCCCTACCAGTACGGATGAATTCCGACGGACGGGCCGCGCCGGGCGAGCCGGTAAGCAACAAGGTTTAGCTACCCTTGATGACGATCTCGTCGTCGTCGAAGGCGTTGGCCTTTGGGGCCACGGCCGGCTCCTGGGGCATGACCAGCGCCAACACAAGGTAGACCAGCAGGCCGACGCCGTTCCACAGGGTCAGGAGAACGGCCACCAGGCGGACGATGACCGGATCGATGTTCAGGTAGTGGGCCACACCGGCGCAAACGCCGAACAACATGCGATCATCGCGGGAACGGATCAGACGCTTTTCATTCATTTTGATACCTCCACTCAGTGTATCCCTATCTCTGAGAAGCTATACGCCGGGCAAATGGCAAAGTTGCAGGTAGAATTAGAAACTTGGTTTCTCAGAAGAAACCGAGTTTCTATCCATCTTGCAGGAGTTTTTCCAGTGAAGAAACACATCCTGGTGACCGCCCCCATTCCCGACCCCCTGGTGGAGCGCATCGCCGCTGTCTCGACCGAGGTGACTGTCGAGCGTCTGTCGCTGCCCAGCGCCGGCTGGCCCGACCACCTGACCACTGAGGCGGAAATCCTCTACACCACCAACCGCCTGCCCCGGCCGGAGCAGGCCCCCGCGCTGCGCTGGCTGCACTGCCATTGGGCAGGCATTGACGGGCTGGTGGGCACGCCGCTCTGGGAACAGGACGGGGTCGCCATCACCGGCGCCAGCGGCATCCACGCGCCCAACATCGGCCAATACGTCATGGCCCAACTGCTCGCCTGGGCCCACCGCGTGCCCAGCTGGCTGCGCGCCCAGCAGG
>NZ_JAYRVJ010000308.1:0-2493 GCF_041918635.1 Promineifilum sp. (SeqCode) | reverse complement strand
GCGAGGGGCGCGGCCGAACTATCGAGGAGTTGCGCGCCCAGTATGGCATCGAGCCCGGCGAACCGGGCGATGAGACGTGACGGCAAGATGCAACGTACTTCAGAAAGTGCGTCGCACCAGTGATGGCTTCGCACCGATTAGGGCGCAAAGTCGGCCAGCGGGTCGCGCAGCCGCGGCGGGGCGTAGGAGCCGGGCGCGGGCGCGCCGCCCTGGCCGCCGGCCGCCAGCAGGCAATCGTGTTGCAGGCCGCGGTAGTCGTCGAACCGTGCGTCCACCCCTGTCCCGTAAGACGCCGCGCTCAGCCCAAGGCGGCCGTCCAGTGGGTCGGTCAGACTGTAGATGATGACGCCGTTGACCTTCAGATAGGTGTGGGTCGCCGAGGATTGCGTGTCCAGTTCCAGTACGTTCGGCTGGCCCTCCTTCCTGATCTCTAGCAGCGCCCCTTTGGCCAGCCATTCCCACTGCCCGTTGTGGTAGTGCTGTATCGCCCAGCCCTGCTTGCTGGGCGTCACCTCCAGCGTGTAGAAGTCCGTCCAATCGGCGTTCAGGCCGAACAGCAGGCCCGACGTACCCTGCTCCGTCAGCAACCACGTGCGGACGCTGACGCTGCGCGAGCGGTCGAAGCGGTCGTCGCGGGTGACGGCCGTCCAATAGCCGGGCACGCGCTGCTCGATGCGGTAGGTTCCATCCACGTAGTCATAGGCCGTCGTCTGGATGTCGGCCTGCGGCCAACCGGTTACCTCATTGCCGAATTCGTCCAGCCCCGACTCGGCGCAGTAGGTGTAGGCGACGGGCGGCGGAGCGGGCAGGTCGGTCACCACGTGGCGCAACTGGCCCGCCTCCAGATAGGCGATGCCCCCGCCGGCCAGAGCCAGCAGGCCGATCTGGCTGTGCACGTCGGCGTCCGGGGGGCGGGGCCACACCCGGCGCAACTCGTGGCTGCGGGCGTCGTAGGCGCGGATGAGGTCGGGCTGCGAGGCGTCGCCGAGCAGCAGGACGATCTGACCGTCGGCCGAGATGGCCGCCGCGCGGTAGTACTCCGTCGGCCCGGGCGTGTACCGGTGTTGCTCGTGCAACGACCCGGTGGCGATCTGCAAGACGGGGCCAAGCGAGGCCGCGGCGCAGGCGATCAGGAAAGAGCCGTCGGGCGCGACGTGGAGTTCGTCCACAGCCACGGTCAACTCGTGCTGCCACCGGGGCGCGGGCTGGACGCCGTCGATGGTGAAGCTGCGCAGTTGGCGGGCCGCGTCGTCATCCAGCAGGTCGGCGGTGTAGAGGGTCGTGTCGTGGATGGCCAGCGCGGCCGGCCGGCGATCCTCGGGATAGAGGAAGCGGGAGAGCAGCATGCCGGTATCGCCGTCCAGGATGTCGATGAAGGGAGAGTCCTTGGGCAGCACGTAGAGCCGGTGTGACGGCCCCACAGCCAGCCCAACGATGCCGCAGACGACGGCCGTCTCGGGACAGACGTAGGTGAAGGTGGTCATGGCCTCCAGCGTCGTCGGGTTCACCACCAGGAAACTGCCCGTCCGGTCGCCGGTGGCAACGCGCTCGGCCAGGTAGAGCCGCTCGCCGTCGGGGCTGAAGGCCATGTAGCCGGCCGCGAAAGGCAGGCTGAAGTTGCCGATGGCGCCCGCCTCCACCTCCACGTCGAAGATGAGCAGGTCGGCCGGCTCGGGGCGGGCCACGTAGACGCGCCCGCGCTTCACGTCGGCGATGGCGACGGATTCGGTGGGGATGGGGCCGGCGATGGACGCGCCCAGGGGGATAGGCTTGCTAACCTGATAGGCGGCCGGCGGGGCCTCTTCGGACGACGCGCGAAAGACCGGCACGGCCAGCATAGCCAGCACCGCCAGGAGCAGAACCAGGATAAACAGCAGCACGATCGGTGTGCGCACGACGATCTGCCCAACCGCGACGACGAACGGACAGCAAAGCGACGAATGACAGGCAACTGGTGGGGCGCAAGCCCCACACCATTGTGCCACATTCGCGGCGGCAAGCAAGAAAAGGGACTAGGGGTTAGGGGTTAGGGGCTAGGGACTAGGGACTAGGGAAGAGCGTTCCTCCTTGGTCCCTGGCCCCTAACCCCTAACCCCTAACCCCTAGCCCCTGGCCCCTGGCCCCTATTTTCAGAACTGCCGGCCGCGCCGGTGCCAGATGACCAGCAGCGCGCCGATGCCAACGGCCACAGGGACGAGCACGAACAAAGCGGGGTAGAGTTGCGTTTCCATGCCCTGTATAATAGCAATGGAGTGACCACAATGCCGCTTCGCTACTGCTCGCGTTGCTGCTCAAGCAGGTTTTCGCTCGTTCGTAGTCAGGCAATTTTGAACTTTAAGAAATGGCTACGGATACGGTAGCGGGGGGGGGGGGGGGGGCCATGGGGGGGGCCACCCGCCCCCCCGCCCAGAACAAGGGCAAATGTTATTGTTTAAAAATTGTGGAAAAAAAAGAGAGAGAAAAAACGAGGGGGGTAAACACAACGGGGTGGGG
>NZ_JAYRVJ010000307.1:0-2683 GCF_041918635.1 Promineifilum sp. (SeqCode) | reverse complement strand
CGTAGCCGGGACGCTGGATTGGACGCGCCGCTACCAGCTCATGCGCACCCATACGGCCATGCATATCCTGTGCGGGGTCGTCTTCCGCGATTATGGGGCGCAGGTCACCGGCGGCAACATGGATCCGCTGCAAGGGCGCATGGACTTCGAATTCGAGACGATGCGCGCCGAACTGGTCTCGGCCATTGAGAAGGCGGTCAACGCGGAGGTCGCGGCGGCGCGGCCCGTCCGCGTGCGCATCCTGCCGCGCACGGAGGCGTTTGCCATTCCCGACCTCATCCGCACCAAGATCAACCTCCTGCCGGAGGGCATCGCCGAGGTGCGGACGGTCGAACTGGTCGGCCTGGACTTGCAGGCCGACGGCGGCACGCACGTCGCCAACACCCGTGAAGTCGGCCATATTCGGGTGACTGACTACAAGAGCAAGGGAAAGATTAACAAGCGGATTTATTTAGTGGTCAGCGATTAGGGACTAGGTTCTAGGGGCTAGGTTTTAGGGAAGAGCATTCTTCCCCTAGCCCCTAGCCCCTTGCCCCTAGCCCCTACAATGCGCTTTATCATTCACGAGCAACCCTACGAGCGCCCGCTGCTGGCGGGGCGACTGCGCTATGAGCGCGACGGCTGGCCGACGGGCGCGGTGGAGTCGTGGCGGCTGACCAATGCCGTGGACGGCTATCGCTTCCTGCGCGTCGACCTGGACGCGCGTGACGCGCCGTCGGGCCGGTCGTACCTGTTCCACCTGACGCTCGGCCCGGCCGACCAGCCGGAGCAACTGAAGTACCGCTTCTGGGGTGACGGACTGGAGGTCAGCGGGACGGTGCTATGGGACGGCGACGCGCTCGTCGCCACCCGTCGGGTGAACGGCGAGGGGTATGAGGATGAGGCGCGCGGCGCGGCCTTCTGGTTTCCAGCCGGCGCGGGACTGGCGCTGTTGCGCTATCACGACGGCGCGAGCGATGGCGTGACGCTGCGGACGGACACAAGCGATCCGGCCCAGGCGCTGGCGCTGGTGGAAACACCGGTGACGGTAGCGCTGGGCGAGGCTGGGATGGAGGCGATCAGCGGCGAACCACTGCCAGTCCGGGTGCTATCGGTGGCCTGGGGCGAGCGGCGGCGCGTGGTGTGGATCGACGCCGAAGGGCGGCCGTTGCGTCTGCGGCGCGAGGATGGGTTGGCGGCAGTAGCTGAGCGATTGATGCGTTATACGGCATAGGAGTCGCACTGGCTTGTAGCGCGGGATGGCATCCCGCGTCCGCCAATGCGAAGAGGCGGGTTGGCAACCCGCCCTACAACAAAAAGTGAGAAGAGTAATCATGGGCTTTAAAGATGTATCCAACAAGGTCGATTTCGTCGCTCAGGAGCGGGACGTACTCGCCTTCTGGCGGGAGACGAACGCCTTCAACGAACTGCGACGGCTGCGGGCGGAAACCGAGGTCGAACACGGCACGTTCAGCTTTCTCGACGGGCCAATCACGGCCAACAATCCGATGGCCGTCCACCACGCCTGGGGGCGCACGTACAAGGACTTGTACCAGCGCTACCACGCCATGCAGGGCAAGAACTTGCGCTGGCAGAACGGTTTCGACTGCCAGGGGCTGCACGTCGAGGTCGAAGTCGAAAAGGAGTTGGGCTTCACGTCGAAGCGCGATATCGAGGCGTTCGGGTTGGCGGAGTTTGTCAAGCTGTGCAAGGCGCGCGTGCTGCGCTTCGCCGCCGTACAGACGGGGCAGACGATGCGGCTGGGCAACTGGATGGACTGGAACGACCCGGACGAGTTGCGCCGGCTGAGCACGCTGCTGGCCGAAGACCCGCAGCAGGAGATCACGGTACAAGGGCCGCGCGGGCCGGTGACGGGGACGGTGGAGTACGTCGTCTCCCATTTGGGCATGCCGGAGTTGGGCGGCTCCTACTTCACGTTCAGCGATGAGAACAACTACCAGATCTGGAGCTTCCTGAAAAAGTGCCACGAGAACGGCTGGATCTACAAGGGGCACGACGTGATGCCCTGGTGCGGCCGGTGCGGCACGGGCCTCAGCCAGCACGAGATCATCACCGACGGCTACCGAGAAGTGACGCATGACTCGGTCTTCGTGCGCTTCCCGCTGGTGGGCCGCCAGAACGAGGCGCTGCTGGTCTGGACGACGACGCCCTGGACGCTGACCAGCAACGTGGCCGCGGCCGTCGGGCCGGAGCTCGACTACGTGCAAGTGCGCGCCGAAGACGGCTGGACGTACTACCTGGCCGAAGGGGCCATGAAGAACACGCTGACCGGCAAGAACAACGAGGTGGTCGGCCGGCTGAAGGGGGCGGAGATGATGGGCTGGACGTACCGCGGGCCGTTCGACGAACTACCCCAGGTGCAGGCTGCCTTTGCCGCGGCGGAGTACACCCACCGCGTCATCCCCTGGAAAGAAGTGGGCGCGGAGGAAGGCACGGGGATCGTCCACATCGCCCCCGGCTGCGGCGAAGAGGAC
Source organism: Promineifilum sp. (SeqCode) (assembly GCF_041918635.1). NCBI lineage: Bacteria > Bacillati > Chloroflexota > Ardenticatenia > Promineifilales (SeqCode) > Promineifilaceae (SeqCode) > Promineifilum (SeqCode) > Promineifilum sp. (SeqCode). The sequence goes on along the minus strand of NZ_JAYRVJ010000307.1, from coordinate 209 downwards.
TTCGGGCTAAGCAAGGAGCACGATTTGCCCGTGGTCGCCCCGCTAGACGAGAACGGAGTGTACGTGAGCGGCTTCGCCTGGCTGGACGGCCGCGACGTAGTCGGCGTGGCCGAGGACATCTTCGCTGACCTGCGCCAGAAGGGGCTGTTCTATCGCAAGCAGCGCTATAGCCACCGCTATCCCCACTGCTGGCGTTGCGGCTCGGAATT
>NZ_JAYRVJ010000306.1:0-4681 GCF_041918635.1 Promineifilum sp. (SeqCode) | reverse complement strand
GTGGCCTGCTCGGCCTCGGTCGGGTTCATCAGCGAGCGCGGAACCTGATCGAACGTGGCCGACTGGTTGGTCATCGCGTTGGCGATGATGGTCGGATAGTCAACGGCCATGGCGATGGCCTTGCGGACGGCGACCTGATCCAGACCCGGGGACTCCAGGTTGAAGAAGGCCGTCGGAAGGCTGGCGCCGATGCCGTAAGGGGCTTCGGGCAGATAGGTGGAGATGGGCAGGTTGTCTTCCAGCCAGAAAGCCTGGACGTTGGAGTTGAACTGCTGGCTAACGTCTACCTCACCGGCCTGCAGCGCGGTCGTGCCGGCGGCGTTGTCCTTGAAGATCGTGTGCGCCAGATACTTGGGAGCCGGCAGCTTGCCCCACATGGAGGCGTCCTGGCCCCAGTAATTGTCGTCGCGCACGTAGATGACCTTGCTGTCATCGGCGAAGTACTTGCCGTAAGGGCCGCTGTAGACGACATCTTCGGCGGGGTCGGCCAGCAGGGCGACGGGATCGCCGCCGACGCGCTCGAGCAGGGTCTCAGTCCACGCCTTCTGGATGACATAGTTGCTGCTCAGGTAGGCGGCGACGAGCAGCGGGTTGACGGCCTGGCCCTCTTCGTTCAGCTTGGCCTTCACGACGACGGTCTGCTCGTCCACGGCCTCGATATTCTCGATGTAGTCAATGTTGGCCGCGCCGGTGGGGGTGTTGTACTCAACATGCGTGGCCCAGGTGAAGGCGACGTCTTCGGCCGTTACCGGCGTGCCATCGCTCCAGTGGGCGGCGGGCTTGATCTTGAAGGTGATCTCGGTGCGCTCTTCGTTCCACTCGAACGGGCCGTCGGCCAGCAACGGGTACACCTGACCGTCAAGCATGTTGTACAGATACGGCGTCTCGAACATGATGACGCGCGCGTTGTCCTGCTGGGCAATAGCCATGGCGTTGTTGTTGCTGTTGGAATAGGGGTTCCAACCGACAACCGCACCCCACTGCTGGCCATTGGAGTACAGGGTTTCGTTGCGGGGCAGGGCGTTGGGATCACCCGCTTCTTCGGCTGGCGCAGCCTCTTCGGTTGGCGCAGCTTCCTCAGCTGGCGCAGGCTCTTCGGTCGGCGCGGCTTCCTCAACCGGCGCGGCCTCTTCCTGGGCAGCAGGCTCCTCGGCCGGCGCGGCTTCTTCTTCGACCGGCGCGGCTTCCGTGGGGCTTTCTACTTCGGTCGGCGTCGCCGGGCTGCACGCCGCCAGCGCAAGGCCGAGAATAAGCAGCAAGCCGAGGATAATGGGAAACAGACTCTTCTTTTGCATGATCGTTAACCTCTCCTCACAAGGGATCGATTGTCGCGGCTTCCCACACTGGAAGCACCCTTCCGGATTTGGCAGCCGCAAGGACCTGATGACATGTAGATTGTCTGAGAACCAGACAGTCTTTTTCACCTAAGCATTAGAATTACCGAAAAAGCGGGGTTTGTATATATTGTTTTCGGATGATTTCAACGAAACAATGGGGTGATTCTTGAGAGAGATTTCACAACGAGGACGTATAGAATCCGCACAGAAGTTACCCAACTTCGTAAAAATGATTTATCATTGGGTAACTTCCATGCTAGATCGTATCGTCCGCTCACGGGCCGCATTTTTAGCTTCGGTTATCGACATAGGTTGTCGTTAAACGGGAAGAGCCATGAAGTCAGTCCTGAAAGATGGCGTTCTGCGGTTAAGCGAAAAGACAGCCGACTCCCTCTCCATCCGTCACGGCTCCGCTGACTGGGATGTGTGGCTGGCCGGTCAGACCCAATTTCAGTTCCAGGGGGCCGCCGGGCGTTTCTCGGCGCGCCGCGAGAGCCGCAACGGCTGCGATTACTGGTACGCTTACCGCCGGCGCGATGGCATCCTGCACAAAGCGTATTTGGGCAAACCGGCCGACCTGACCCTCGACCGGCTGGAAGAGGTCGCCGCCACGCTGGCCGGCAAAACGGTCTTCGCCCAACTCTCCCTGACTGCGGACGCGCCAGGCAGCCCCATCGGCGAGACCTGGCTATCCCACACGGCCTTCTCCACGCAGGCCAAGTTCAAACCACCCACGCTCCCCCCCACCCTGGTGACGCGCCCCCGCCTGACGAGCCAAATCAATACGCCGGTGACGTTCATTTCCGCGCCCGGCGGCTTTGGCAAGAGCACTATGCTTACCGCCTGGCAACAAGAGTGCGAGGATATGCTGGTCGCCTGGGCAGCGCTGGACACCGACGATGATCACCTGCTACGGTTCTGGTCTACCGTCATCATGGCGCTGCAAACGGCGCGCCCCGGTCTGGGCCAGAAGTTGATGCCCTTTCTACAGCGGTCTTCCTCCATAACGCCGGCCGAGATCGTGAGCCGGCTGACCGACGAACTGGCGTCCGTAGCAAATGACTCCTTTCGCATTGGCCTGGTTCTGGACGACTTTCACCACGTCAGGCAGTCCGACGTTCATACGTCCGTGCAGCTCTGGCTGGAACATCTACCGCCCAGCTTGCAGCTGGTCATCGCCGGACGAACGCGGCCGCCGCTGGCTCTGGGGCGCTTGCGCGCCATGGGGCTGGTGACGGAGCTGGAGTTAGAGGATTTGCGCTTCACCCTGCCCGAAGGCATCGCCTTCCTGCAGAAGCACATCTCCGGCGAGCCGCTGGCCTACGGGGACATGGAAGCGCTGGTGAAACGCACCGGCGGCTGGGTCGTGGGCCTGAAGCTGGCCGTACTGGCGTTGAACAAACAACAAGACCGGCGGCACGTGATCGACACGTTCGGCGGCGCGCACATCTTCCTGCGGGAATACTTCATGGAGACGGCCCTGCGCCAGCGCTCCAAGGCCCTGCAGACCTTCCTGCTCAAGACCGCCATCCTGAAACAACTGACCGGCGGTCTGTGCGACGCCGTGACGGGCCAGACAGGCGGAGCCGAGATGCTGACCCGTCTGTGGCAGGAGAATCTGTTCATCATCCGCGCCGAGGATCAGGCATGGTATCGTTACCACGACCTGTTTGCGGAAATGCTCCGTAGCCAGTTGCAGCGGCAACTTCCCGATCAAATCCCAGACCTGCACCGGCGGGCGGCGGCCTGGTACGTGGCCCAGAACATGTCGGCCGACGCCGTGCACCATCTGTTGTTCATCGAAGATTGGGAAGCGGCGGCCGAGGTGATCGAGGATGTCGGGCTGCGCGAACTGGCTATGTCCGGCGAGGATTCGCGCCTGCTGCGTTGGGTGCAGCGATTGCCGGAAACGGTGGTGCAACGGCACAAGACCCTGCTGTTCGTCTACTTGCGACTCGCTAATCTCGCCCTATCGAGAGACGAGGTGACGCGCTTCTTGCAGCGCATCGAGGGTAACCTCGCCGCCAAATCGCCGGCCGAGATGTCCCAAGACGAACAGGACGTGCTCGACGAAGTGCGCCTGATCAGGCAGCGCCTGGTGAAGGGGACGGCCGTCTCGCAACTGTCGGCCGGCAAGATACCGGATCCGCGCTGGCAATTGCTGGACGCCTTATTGATCACGGAGACGTTCTACCAGCCGAAGACGGAGGAGGTTGGGGCGCGCGTCCGTGAAATCTATGACCGGGCGCGGGCCGAAGGCAACCTGTTCGCGACGATTTTCGCCGGCACGGATCTGTCGAACCGCGCCCTGGTGCGCGGCCAACTGCGCCAGAGCGAGAAGATCGCCTATCAGGTGTTGCAGCAGGCGCTGACGCAGCGCGGGCAATTGCCCGAGCCGGCCAGCATCGCCCTGTCCCTGCTGGCCCAAGTGTGCCTCGCGCGAAACGAACTGGCCTATGCCTACCAGTTTCTCGATCGCGCGCTGGCCGTCGATCCCAATCCCACCAGTTCCAACATGCCGTTGACCATCGCCATCATCCGCGCCCGGTTACAGTCGGCGGAAGGGAAACACGACGAGGCGCAGGCCACCATCCAGGCGGCCCGCACACTGCAAGCGCTGCGCCCTTCCGGCGCGTGGCGCGATCGGGATTTGGCGGCCTACGAAGCCCGCTTCTGTGCCCGGCAGGGCAATTGGCTGGCCGCGCGACAACTGCTGAAGGAGGCGGAAACCGAGGAGTCACACCCGCTCTCGGAACTGATGCGGGCGGAGATCGCGTTGGTGCGGCAACGGCCAGACGCCGCCGAGGCGCTCCTAACCCACTTTGTGGCGCAGTATCCGGCCGGCTTTCCCAATGAATCGAGCCTGGACGCCCGCGTGATGCTGGCGCACGCGCTGTTTGCGCGACACAAAATGAATCAGGCGCGGCGGGTGTTGGTCGAGGCGGTGCAACTGGCCGCGCCGGAGGGGTTCATCCGGCCGTTTCTCGATCACGGCTGCCCGCTCACCCCACTGCTGGCCCTCATACGCCACACCGGGAATCTCAGCGCCGAGTCTGATCGGTTCATCGGCGAGATTCTGAACTGGCTGGGACGCCAGAACGATGCCCCCTGCTCGCTGGAGGAAGAGAGTCTCGACTCCCTGGCGACGGCCGCGTCCATCACCGCGCGGGAACAGACGGTGCTCAAATTGCTATGCGAAGGGTTGTCCAACAGCGAGATCGCCGGCAAGCTGTGCGTCTCGCCCGGCACGGTGAAGACGCATCTGGCCAACATCTACGACAAGCTGGGCGTCAAGAGCCGCGTACAGGCCGTCGCGGAGGCGCAGGCGCTCAAGTTGATTTGAG
>NZ_JAYRVJ010000305.1:0-4943 GCF_041918635.1 Promineifilum sp. (SeqCode) | reverse complement strand
TGCTCCCCCTCGTGCGCGGCCAGCTTAATGGGGGCGTCGGCCGCGCCGGCTTTCTGGATGTGGAGCCGCTCGGCGTAGGTTCCGGCGCGCACGAAGATGGTGTCGCCCGCTTGCGCCTTGTTGATCGCCGCCTGAATGGTGCGGAGCGGTTGCGCCACTTGGGTGCCGGGGTTATTGTTGTTGCCGTCGGCGGCCGACACGTAATAGGTAGTGCCCATTGTTATCTCTCCGTTCGTGACGCCTCGATGAGGAGGCGCGCGGCATCGTTCGTTCCGCGATTAGGAACTGATCATCGCCGGCGGCCGGCCCAGGTCGGGCGCGGCTCCGCCATGCATCGACGCAGATTCTCGTACTACGCTGCGATACCTGTTGGTTGGCGTCCTCGCCCCCTAAGTAGGGAGGACGGGGGCCTGGGAGCGTGCCGGGTCGTTTTTCTTCCCATGTGACTACCGGCCCTTGCCGGCGGTCACGACCCTTACGGGGCGCTCACAGGTGCATCGTCAGGATGCGCGATAAATTCATTATAATGACCTGCCTACCTGACCGCAAGCAAATATTGTGCTACTGCAATACGTTGTAATGTAAAAATATTGCAGATATACAACATGAGCGCCTGTTCCCTGTACTTTTCACTGGAAACTAATGAATCTACCTACCTTAACTTCGCCTGTAAGGTGACTCGCCTAGGATGACAGAAGCAGGCTGATACCATCGCCGGGGAGTGACGCAAAAGGCATTTGTCAGCCGGTACGAGAAGGTAGAGCGCAGAGAAGACACAGGTTTGTAGTGCTTGCCCACGTCTTTGTCAGCCGTAATGGATATCTTGAAAAAGAGGAAACTGAGCGACATGGAAGAGCAAAAGGTCTTGCAATGGACAACCGGACGGGCCATCGGCGCACAGCAGGATGGCGCGGACGGGGTATATTTTTGGGCCAAGCGGGCGATGGACGTTACCATCGTCGCGTTGTCGCTTGTCTTCCTACTCCCGCTCCTGGCTTTCATGGCGCTGCTGATTAAGTGGGACTCCCCCGGCCCGGCCATCTTCCGCCAGGAGCGCGTGACGGCGCGGCGGCGCGAGCGTGACGGCGAGGTGTATTGGGAAGAAACGCCCTTCACGATCTACAAGTTCCGCACCATGCGCGTGGACGCCAAATCAACGCTACACCGCCAGTTCATCGAGGCTTACATCGCCGGCGATGACAAGCGGATGATGGAATTGCAGTCGGCGCAACAGCAGGAAGAGACCAAGTACAAGCTCGTGCAAGACCCACGTGTGACGCGCGTGGGCAGCTTCTTGCGCAAGACCAGCCTGGATGAATTGCCACAACTCTGGAACGTACTGGTAGGAGACATGAGTCTCGTCGGGCCGCGGCCGCCCATCCCTTACGAAGTCGAGTTGTACCAGTATCACCATCACGACCGGCTGCGCACCATCCCCGGCCTGACCGGCTGGTGGCAGGTGCGCGGGCGCAGCGCCACGAGCTTCGAAGAGATGGTACGGATGGATGTTGAGTACATCCAGCAGCAATCCCTTGGGTTGGATATCAAAATCATCGTGATGACGGTGATGGCCGTCGTCAACGGTAGAGGTGCTCGCTAACATGACCGATCTCCGCATTGGCGCCATTGGCTGCGGCTACTGGGGCCCTAACCTGATTCGCAACTTCGTTGAAATTCCCGGCGCTTCCGTCATCGCTATCTCCGACCTGCAAGAAGAGTCGATGAAGCGAATCATGCAGCGCTTCCCGCAGATCGAGCGCTCCATGCGCGACTACCGGGAGATGTTTGAGCTGGACCTGGATGCTGTGGTCATCGCCACGCCCCCGGCCACCCATTACGCCATCGCGCGCGACTGCCTGGAGCATGGCCTGCACGTGCTGGTGGAGAAGCCCATCACGCTCAACAGCGCCGACGCGCAGGAGTTGATCCGCGTGGCCGAGGCGCAGGGGCGCATCCTGATGGTCGGCCACACTTTCGAGTACAACCCGGCCGTCCGCGCCCTGAAGCAGATGATCGACAGCGGCGAACTGGGTGACATCTTCTACATCGACGCCATCCGCGCCAGCCTGGGCCTGTTCCAGACGAAGGCCAACGTCGTGTGGGACCTGGCCCCGCACGACATCTCCATCCTGCGCTACCTGCTGAACGCCGATCCGCTGCAAGTCAACACCCACGGCTCGTGCTGCGTGCAGGAGGGCATCGAGGATGTGGCCTACATGACGATGACCTTCCCCAACAACGTGCTGGCCCACATCCGGTCGAGCTGGCTCGACCCATCGAAGCAGCGGCGCATCACCGTCGTCGGCAGCAAGAAGATGGCGATCTACGACGATGTGGAACCGCTGGAGAAGATCAAGATTTACGACAAGGGCGTCAAGGCCATTCGCCACACCGATACCTTCGGCGAGTTCAGCTTCGCCTACCACTATGGCGACGTGGTCATCCCCTACATCCGCTTTGAAGAGCCGCTGCGCGTGCAGAGCCAGCACTTCCTGGACTGCATCCGCGAGGGCAAGCGCCCCCAGACCGACGGCTACAACGGCCTGCGTGTCGTCCAGGTGGTCGAGGCGGCGCAGAAGTCGCTGAAGAACGGCGGCGACATGGTGCTGGTCGACAACGGCGCCGCTGGCCAGAACGGCCATGGCGCAGTGGGCCAGATCAAGGAAATGATCCATGCTTGAGATGCTCGACCACGTCCTTTTGGAACAGCCGTCCGTCGTCGATGAGGGCGTCGAGCTGGGTTACCCAACCGGCCGGCGTATCGCCGACCGGACACTGCGCATCGGCGCGGACGCCCACCTGCGCTCCGGCACGGTGATCTACGCCGGCACGACCATCGGCGAGAGCCTCCAGACCGGCCACAACGTCGTCATCCGCGAGGAAAACGTGATCGGTGACCACGTGGGCATCTGGAGCAACTCGGTCATCGACTACGGCTGCCGGATCGGCAACAACGTCAAGATTCACAGCAACGTCTACGTGGCCCAGTTCACGACCATCGAGGACGATGCGTTCCTGGCGCCGGGGGTCAGCGTCGCCAACGACATGCGCCCCCTGTGCGCCGAGTGCACCCATGCCGGCGGGCCGACGATCAAGCGCGGCGCGCGCGTTGGCGTCAACGTGACCATCCTGCCCGGCGTGACTATCGGCGAGTATGCGCTGGTGGGCGCGGGTTCGGTGGTGACGCGCGACGTGCCCCCCCACGCCGTGGTCTACGGCAACCCGGCGCGCGTGCACACCACGGTAGATGAGATCGGCTGCCCGCTGCATGAGGGCGTGCAGGCGTACGTGGACGGCCGCAAGAATGACTGCGCCGCAAGTAATTAGGGATTGAGAATTAGGAATTAGGAGTCTGGAGCGTCGGGTTATGATGGCTGCGCTCGCGAATCCTAATTCCTAATTGCTTGATTGGTGGTGGGTAGGTATGGAAACAGGAAAAAGCGAGAAGCCTGTAACGGTAGACCTGGCGGGTCTGGGAAGACCTGTCAGGTCTGAGTCGGCCCAAGGGGTGGGGCGGCGGCTTGGCGCGCTCATCCGGCTGGCGGTCATCTGGGTCGCGGCCGGCGCGCTGGCGCTCGTCCTCTGGGTGGCGCTCTATACGCTGGTCATCGGCCGCGACCGGACGGCGTACGATCAGGACGTGTATGAGGGCTACCGCCTGGTGGGCGCGCCGGGCACAACCCAACTCTATACCTGGGAAGGCTACGCCGTGACCAGCTATGGCGACCACGGCCTGGTGGTCGATAAGGAGCTTAACCCGGACGTGCCGCGCCTGCTGTTCCTGGGTGACTCCTACGTTGAGGCCAAGCAGGTTTCCGACGCCGGCAAGTTCACCGAGATCGTCCAGAACGCCTGGAACGCCGCCAACCCCGACACGCCCGTGCAGTCTCTCAACCTGGGCATGGCCGGCCAGGACATCCGCACCTACCTCAGCTTTGGCCGCAACATGGATCGCGAGTTCGCCCCCAGCCGGGTCTTCGTGATGCTCAACCAGCAAGACTTTTTGCCGCTGGCCAACGACCCGGAGTTGCTGGCGCAGTTTCAGGCCGATCCCACCACCAAGCTGATCAAGCCGGAGAAGCTGGGCGGCTTGCAGGCGATCATTAGCGATACGCCGGTGCGCCAGTTCTTCCTGCGCCTGCTGCTGCAAACCAACGGCTTCGCCGCCGACAACGCCGAAAACAAGACCGCCCAGGCCGAGCTGGCCGGCAACACGTTCGACGTGCTGGAAGGGCACGAGGCGGCCGTCGCCACCCAACTGGGCGCGCTGCGCGACATCTGGGGCGATAGGCTGGTTATCGTCTACAACACCTACATCCCGGCCTTCGGCAAGGATGCCGCGCCGACCTACGCGCCGGATACCTTGATGCGCGAGGCGGAGCGGCTGGGCATCCCGTTGGTGAATCTCTATGAGCCGATGCTCAACGCTTTTCAGACGCAGCAGCCGCCGCGCGGCTTCCAGAACACCACGCTGGGCGTCGGGCACTTCAACGAGCACGGCCACCAGATCATCGCCGACCAAATCCTGAACTTCCTGGACGGGGCCGGCCCGGGCGAACCCCGACCGCTGGAGGTGACGCCGTGATTTTTTCGAGCTTCCAGTTTCTCGCTTTTCTGCTGGTCGTCATGGGCCTGCTCATCGTTGTCCCCGGGCAGCGGTGGCGCAAGCTGATCCTGATCGTCGCCAGCTACTACTTCTATGCCTACTGGGATTGGCGGTTCCTGATCCTGTTGTTGCTGAATACCGTCGTCAACGCCTTCTTGGGCAAGGCGATGTACACCGCCACGGAACCGCGGCGCAAGAAGTCGATCCTGATCGCCTCGCTGGTCTTCAACCTGGGCGTACTGGCGTTCTTCAAGTACTTCAACTTCTTTATCGAGTCGGCCGAGTACGTCCTGTCGCCGATGGGCTTCCACCTGGAGACGGTGAGCATCATCCTGCC